>JAKAIL010000251.1 GCA_021825235.1 Bacteroidota bacterium
TACGGTAGGAAGCCACCCCAAAAGAGCTTCAAAAACAAAAACATGGTGCAAAACCACCTTCCGAAACGCCACTCGCAAAATCGTTCATGGGACAGAAAGGTAATTCAGTGGACTCAGATACGTGCTCGAAGAGCACATAGTTCCCTATGATTGTGTCCGTCCGGTAGTCTTCCTGAAGCCACTGTTTAAGTCCGGGGAGCTTATAGAGCAAATCGAGCGTCGTGGGTTCGTTATGTGGTACTGCCGGATTATCCACGATGTAAAATTTGGGCCTTTTTGAGCGGAGCGAATCAACATATTCCTCTTGCCATATTTTCTGATAGGGTGTAAACGTACCGTCCGGAAGTGCCGTAATAAGTGTCAGAACCGTTGTGTATGGAGTCGCGAAGGGGCGGTCGATTCGCCAGCGCGGACCAGGGGAAGTGACAGATGCAAGTTCCACGGGATCGGAAGGTCTGGTGCGACTATTTACATAGTTAGCAATTGCAGGATAGTCACCAGAGCCGAACTCAACCTGCTGCAGTGCTCGGCGAATCGAAAAGCCAGATGCTTCGAGGGAATGGACGACAAAACGTCACGGATAGATACCTGCAACTCCGAGTGCAATAATTGCGATACGTAACGGGCGGCTACGCATGGAATTAAACTGTTCCCAGATCACCGCCGCGAGTATGGGCATGAAACATGCAAAGAACGGCGCAAAATGATAGCTGGCCAGGCGCTTCATTATCACAACTCCGGCCAGGAGGGCAACGATGACTGCGACCACATACCGCGTTTCTTCGGGTGTTTCCGGCCTGTATTTCGATTGGACTCCTTTATATTTATGATAGACTGTGGCGAGAGCCCAAACCGCAAGGAAGGCGACGGCAATCCAGACACGCCGGGAGTAATCGCTCAGATTAAAAGCATGGCTATAGACCTCAAAATTGTATCGGATCGTTACAAGATAAAAGGTGGAAAGTCCGCCTGGAATCAGCACATAGGGCAGAAGCCCAAGGCACATTACAAGCATGAATCCAATGGTTTCAAATGCGAGCGCGCGCCAACTGGAGGTCTGCCGGAGATCGAAAAGCGAAAAAAAAGGAACGACAAGAATAAACGCGAAGGTTGGTCGGATCCAGGTTGCGAGTCCTCCGAAGATGCCCACACCAATCAGCAGCAGTGCCTTGGTTCCCTTCTGTTTGGTGCGAAACGCAATTATTGTTAACCAGATATTGAGGAGTATGGGTAGTACGGCGAAGCAATCGCGTTGGCTAATATATTGGCCCGGCCCTAAAATGTAAAATAATGCATAACTGGCTGAAGCGAGCAGGGCAGGAGCTTGGTCCAACCAAAACCGGCCGATTCGATATAAGACGAGTATGGAACCAACCTGGAATAGATAATCCATGAGATGCAAACCAAATTCACTGTTTCCAAACAGTAGAATACTCGCTGCGTGGAGGAATACAGGTCCATAGGGTAAAATACCAAAGAAAAAATTGCTTGTGCCAACCTCAATGTATGGTAGGGCATGGTACCGCGCGAAGGCGAAGCCCAGGACTTGCATGATATCAATATCCGCATGAAATGGATACAGAAAAATCACCGGTAGTACCAGCAGTGCGATACCGGTGAAGCCGGCGAGAAGCCATTTCTTCGGATCGAGAGTCCGTAGCATCGATGAAGCAGAAGTGAAGATCCCATGAAGGAATCTGCTTCGCCAACTTCATGACACTTCAGAACGCTCCGGGCTTCCTATGCAAAAATGCGTGACCTTAGGAGGCCATCACGTCTCGGCATCCGGCTAAAAGGAAACTACGTCCGTGCCCGTCGTTCGGATGCCGAGCAGGACGTAGCGGGCATTGCGGGGCAGGGGTGTTTGGCCGTCGTCGTGCCAGGACTCCCATCCAGCATAGAATTGCATACGGCCCGCGCGGCCCTGGAACTCGTAGCCCAGTTCCGCATGGCTATCGACGGCGAGCGTGGCGATGGAACCAAACCGACTTAGGAACCCGGAATCGCGGCCGAAGGCAGAAAAATCCGCGTTGACCATCAGATACATAGAACTGGCGTGCCACTCAAGAAGCTTCGATTGAAACGCCGGACCAATGGACCACGCAAGGTTTTGAAAGTCGGTACCGATGTGATCGTCCGAGGCGGGAATTCGGTAATCTTCACGGACAAGATACGCATCGCCGTGCAGCCATGCCGTGGTGGGAATGTTCATCCCCAATAAGTGCGGGCTGGTCCAGAGGGCCTTGCCGCTGAGCGAGCAATAGATGAGCGTTCGCTGCTGATTAATATCGCTGTATCCATTGGGATCGATATTATCGATGTCATGCCGGCACCGATAGATGGTTCCAAGCTGCCAGTCGAACGAGGAATTTTCATGTACCGCATAGACGAGGCCTTCTTCCCACAGTGCGCCGCGCGGCTTGAAGTCGATATCGTTATGCGTATTGGCCAGGAGTTCCATTCCGGTATAGGCGAGGAGGGATTTATCTCCGCCCCACCGGGCAAATTCCCAGATGGCGCCCATGGTAATGTCCCAGCCCCAGCGGTCGCTATCGCTTCCGAAGCCGCGCTGGACTTGGGCCCAATAGCCGGCGTGGTCGAACGTGGAGGTGGTATCCGTTTTACCGTGCCACTGTGGGTGGAGCAGAAATCCCCGCGTTGGGAAGATTGGCCCGGCGATGGCGCAACGGGTAAAGAGGAGCGTAAGGCTGATTGCGATAAAAAGCTTCATGCCCATGAATCGCATGCGACTGGGAAATAGTTTTGCGCCCTTCATCGCCCGTGCCGGTATCGCGGTCCGGAGGGGACGGAACGAAAACCGGAAGGTGTTTACCCGCTTCCCGATAGAGCTCATGCATGGTGCGCAGGGCTTGGTGCAGTGCGATTTCGTAGGCGCGGTCATAGCTCAGCCCTTTCTCCATCAAAGCTCGCTCCCGGGTTTCGGTTAACAGCGAGAATTTGATGTTTTCGCAGGACATCGAGTTGTCCAGCCAAATTTCGTTCTTGGGAATGAAATAATAGGCGAGATCATTGCCGCTAAATCCGAAATCCGGGAAAATATCGCGGCGGACGACGTTGCCATCGACGATCCATACTTCAAGGCTATCCTGTACCGTTTCGAAATGCTGGAGATAAACGTGGTGAAGCTTGATGCGGTCCGGCAGCCAGGGAAGTTCCTTGGTGCTGTCATCGTCAATCGGTGGCACCGGAGGAAGCGCCGCTTCCTGCGCCGCGCATTCGAGCGAATCGGCATGGCGCATCACGTCTTCGACCATGAGTGCGGAGTCGTGTGCATCGTCGTAGGTCCAGCCGAACCGTGCCATGAGTCGCCGTTCGCGGAGTTCATGGGCGAGTGTGTAACTATATTCCTGGCAGCTTATATCGTTATCGATCCAGATTTCGTCGGGAGGATTGAACCGGTACCGCTCGCCATTGCCGCCGTAGAGCCATTCCGGATACACGGAGTCGCGAACTTTATCGCCATCGACAATCCAGACGGCAAAACGGCCGACCTGCTCCTCCTTGAAGCGGTACACACGATTGGAGACTTCTCGCGGCTTCACGGTGCGCGCGAAGCTCACCGAATACGGTCCGAGCAGCATCACCGTGAGCACGGTCATAGAGGCAGCCAGCGTTCGCATTACTACGGTTCAATGGATAGACGACCGTGGCAAAAGGTGCGGGATTGAGAGGAAGTTCCACCATTTCCGTGCGCGGACTTCACTTTTCTTGAGCTTTGCAAGCCGAGTCCCTTCGTTCGTTCGTATTTTTGCACTCGGTTCTTTTGCAATTTTTAGGAAAACTACAATCTCATGAGCGTTCTGGTAGATAAGAAGACGCGGCTCGTGGTACAGGGAATCACGGGCAGCGAAGGGTCATTTCACACACAACAAATGCTGGAGTATGGCACGAAGGTCGTGGCCGGGGTAACCCCGGGCAAAGGCGGCACCTCGCATCAGGGCGTCCCAGTATTCAACACCGTGGCCGATGCGGTAAAGGAAACCGGTGCCAATGCGGCCTGCATTTTTGTGCCGCCGCCGTTTGCCGCCGATGCGATTTTGGAATCCCTCGCCAGCGAGCTTCCCCTCATTGTGTGTATTACTGAGGGCATACCGGTCCGCGATATGATTCCCGTTTACAATGCGGTAAGGCATTCGAAAACGCACCTCATCGGCCCGAATTGCCCGGGCGTGATCTCCCCCGGAAAAGCGAAAATTGGTATTATGCCCGGCTTTATCCATCGCGAAGGGCGGGTAGGCATTATTTCTCGCTCCGGAACTTTGACGTACGAGGCCGTCAAGCAATTAACGGATGTCGGCCTGGGGCAATCGACCGCTATCGGCATCGGCGGCGATCCCATTGTGGGAACCCGGTTCATCGATGCGATCAAGCTCTTTGCGGCGGACGATGAAACGGATGCCGTCGTCATGATCGGCGAAATTGGTGGCACAGCCGAAGAAGAAGCCGCGGCGTGGATCGGCGCGCACTTTGGAAAGCCGGTCGTCGGCTTCATCGCCGGACGCACGGCGCCTCCGGGCCGCCGCATGGGCCATGCCGGTGCCATTATCGCCGGTGGCAAAGGGACCGCTGACGAGAAAATCCGCGCCATGCGAGAAAACGGAATTACCGTAGTCGATAGCCCGGCGGATCTTGGGGCGACCGTCGCGAAACTGCTTGCCAATGCGCCGAAGAAGAAAGCCACAGGGCTGAAGTTTCACCCCACGAAGGTAGCCGGCAAAATTTCGAAGCAAGTGATGAAGCAAATGGGCTATGTGCCGATCAAAGAGGCGAAGTCAGCGCAAAAGCCAAAAGCTGCGGCGAAGCCGAAGGCGCGAAAGGCAGCAGCACCGAAGAAGGCGAAGCCCGTAAAAGAGAGTAAACCCGTTAGCCGTAAACCGGCAGCCAAGCCAAAAGCGGCTGCGAAGGCTAAGCGGCCCACCGCCCGCCGTGGCCGCCGCTGACGCGGCTGGCAGGGAATTGGCTGAGAAAAAAGCCGTGTATGTTAAAAGGACGCCAGGGACGAAAAGGACATAAGATTCTGCGGACTGAGTTCAGCTATCTTGGGAAAGTCCTTTTTGTCTTTTTCGTCCTTTCCGCCCTTTGCCCAAAAGCCCAGGCCCAGGACACCGCCAACTACCTGAACAAAGCCTGGCGGGACTCCGTAGCCAACTACCGTGGCCGCGTGGAAGCCTACCACCAGGAACTCTATAGCTACGACTGGGGCATGACCTTTGGCATGGTTCCGGTGGCCGGCGAAGCATACGTCGGCAAAACGGGAACCGGAATAGGATTCTCGCTGGCCCGGACTGCGGCCGTTGCTCTTAGCGCGGTTGGCCTTGTGCGATTCATCGGCGGTAAGTCGAACTTCGCGGTCAATCTTGGGATGGTCGCCGCCGGCATTTTTGGTTATATCGGGCTCAAG
>JAKAIL010000252.1 GCA_021825235.1 Bacteroidota bacterium
TCCAGAGTTTGCTGCGGACCTGGAGCCGGTTTCGCTGGAGGACCTGGACGATTTAAAGCGGCGATACGCAGCGACGATTATTCAACTCGATCGGTTGCGGCCTCGGTTGGGAACCGCCGATGCGCATGCTCGTTCCGACAATAATGGATGGTCGCTTCGGGAAACGCTGGGCCACCTCATCGATGCCGACCAGGACATTTGGTGGCCCCGTATCGAAGCGATTCTGCAGGAGGACGGTCCGATGCTTCCCAATATTGACCAGGAAGAGCTTCTTCGTGCGCACCATTGGCAATCCCACTCGCTCGAAGAGGTTCTGCTGCAATTTGTGCGTGCCCGATGGAACTATGCAATGCGGCTGCAAAGCGTTCTGCCCCAGGAGTTCGAGCGTACCGGTACCCACGAGGTGCTGGGTGAACTTTCCATTCTCCGTATTATACAATTATTAGTGGCGCACGACGAACATTACCTTGCGACCATCCGCGCGATGCTCGACGGTATGGAATGATACGATGAATTATCGTTGCGGTCAGTAATTTGCCGCCCAATCGTTCCGTTTCACTTTGTCGAGCACCAGCGAAATCGAGCCGACCGCAATTTGCATATCGATGCGGACCGGAATGGCGGCGGCGTCATTCGAAACGTATGCGGTAAAATCCCCATTGGCGCCCAGCGGAGAAGCATTCCCCATGTCCATTACTCCCTGGAGCACGCGCGTCGGGATTTCTTTATCGTCCAGGGCCGGGACCGATTGGTTACTGATCTGATTGGTGAAGGTAAGCTTTACCGGTCGCGCTTCATCGCGGCTGCGTACATGGAATAAATAGGTATGTCCAACCGCCCCACTCCAGGCGCGCATGTTGAAAAGAATTCCCAACGCATCGTCGAACGGTTGGATATTGTAGGAAACCTGGTTCTGTACGCTATCGTCGGAATAGGTAAGGGTTTGCGTTGCCGGATCGTAACTCGCGAATTTATCGGCGGTGTGACTGCCATTTTGAGTGTGCTCTTCGAAGGAGCGAAGCGTAATATCGCGGACCGAAAACTGGTCGGTTATGCTTGTGCGGGTATGAAGGAAGGGAATATTGGCCGTCCAAAATTCCATGTGGGCTTTTACATCGCCGGCGGGAGAAATATTTCCGGTCTGGATGACTACGGTTCCCAATGTGAGGAATCCATACTTTACGCTATAGATGAGTTCTTCGCCCGGCTGGAAGATGTCCTTACGAACTTGCGCTTGTGCGGTGTGCCAGGTGAAGGAGCCCATCAACAGCATCGTCGCAGCCCAGGTGAGTGTGATTGTTTTGAATTTGCTCAGCATGATCGTCTTACTCTCTTCCTAAATATCGCGGGGAAGTTTCTTTAAGAATATAGCTTTCTATGTTATGTGAATATTTTCGACTGAATATTGCTACGTTACTTTATTCCAAAGGGTAGGCCGAAACAGCCTAAAATCAATTAATTCACGGAATGGAGAGTAGAATAAGAGGGAATCCCCGGAATTTCGAGGGATTTTGGAGACTATTTAAAATAAGTCGCGCTTCCCGGATTAGGAAGCGCGATCACTGTTCTACTTCTTAATTCCCAATCAGCACGGTAATTTCCGGCCGAGAGGAAAACTTTTACACGTTAGTTTGCCGCGGCGTACTCGGAGGCAAGCTCATCGGTGAGTTGAACGATGGTATTGCTCACCAGATCATCATCGAAATCGTTGACGGCCTGGGCAAACTGGCGCACGACCGTAGGCCGAACGGCAGAGCCGATGCCTTCGAAGGCGGGAATCAGTTCCACTCTCACGTTCAGAATGCCACCGACTGGTCGAGCATCGTACGTAACCTGAATGTTCAGGGAACGCTGATCGAGGACGCTTTGGCCTGCCGCCACATCGGAAGTCAGGTTAAGGGCATGTCCACCGCGCAGGATTTCAGTTGCGCCCGGTCCCTGCTCGTCCACCATCTTTTGGACGATGGACGGCAGCGATTTTGCGATGGATTCCCGTTCCGCGTCCTTCGAAAGTTCTACCACCTTCTGGAAGCTGAGCGAAATATTATTTTCGTCGTTCGAACCGAAGGCCTGCTGCTGCACACCTTCGAGTTTGGCCAGCCGGGCCGAGACTTCCATCTGGGCATTGGCACTGGCCGCGCCAAACATCATTATCACGATTGCTGCTATGAGGGGTTTCATGGCAATTATCTAAAAAATTGGCTCCAACTGACGCTTGCGCTATAATGCGGTATTAAAATGTGTCAGTCAGTTCCTTCACGAGTATAGACGAAAAAGACGGCTCGGAAATTCGCACTGTTCCATAAAATCCTCGATAATTCGTTAAAAAACAGCATTTTTCACTTTCTCAAAATCGGACACATGTATAATGTTGGAGCAGTAATTGGCCCCATAGTCTCAAAATCATACAGTATATTGTAGGCAGTCTCAAATTGAATCAAACGTGCCTCTAATGTCTGTTTTCGGTACACTTTTGCACATCTATACCAATTTGAAAACCGGTGGATAGAAATAGCCCGGAGGGTCCCTGCGATGTATTCAGACGAGAAGCATGGGTTTTGGGAACGAACTGTGGCGGCAGCCGTAAGTTCCCCTGCCCGGTGTGGGGGGAATGGTTGAGTTTCGCTGAAACACCGTACTCATCCGTAGCGTACTACAGAGTCCCTATGGCAATCGTACCACCTCAAATATTCTCACGGGTCGTGGAACGTCCGGATAGCATTTCGAGCCATTGCAAATGAAAAATGGGTCGCCTTTGGCGGTCGCTCTTCGATTGGCGAGATATTTGATTAACCTCCGATTGCACGATGGATGGGTTTCCCGTTACGGGAGGCTCACGACACGCGAGGCGGTCAAGGCGCACCGCGTAGCATCGAGTCCATCGGACCTGAGCGCGTCGCGCGTGCGAGTGCGTTCCGTAACGGGAACGATCTCGTGCAGCGTACGCCCTGGTGCGTACGTTTTTGATAATTAACGCTCACCGGCTATCTCACCGGCGGCCTTCGAATTCCATCGGTCATGTGTACGAGCGCCCCTCGGAGGGCGATCACGGTGCGTGAACGCGGAGAACGAGGAACGATCCTGCACACGAGCGAGTGGACATTCGGGGTGCGGTGAGGATTCGCGTGAGTCTTTGCTTTATAATCAATATAGGAACATTTTGCAATGGTACCTACTGTATTCCGAACGGCTTTTGGCTCGGCCAAGGCCCTTCTCACCGCAGGCGCTGTAGCGCTCGCATTGCTCGCGATTGCTCTCTCGGCGCCGAACTCGTTCGCTCAAAAAGGCGGATCGGGTATTATGAATAATGACGTAACCTGGCCAACGACGTTTACGCTTGGCTTTGGTGGCGCCGCCAATGCTAACTGGCAGGGGTCCGGCGTGATGCAGACCATGCCCGGGCCCGTTGGCGCACCGACTTCAAACTCGGATCCGCAGGGTATCGCTGGAACCTACGGCTACACTCAAAGCCATGTGCTCGTGCAGCCGGAGTTCCATATCCTTGCGGAAATACCGATCGCGACGAACCTGATGTTCGCGCCGCGTATCTCGTATAATGACTATAGCCTCCGCTGGGACCAGAATTCCACCCCGGCGAACACCGTAGCTACTCCCAATATGCCGTTGGTGGTTTCGGAATCGGCCATCGGAGCAGACCTTCTGTTCAAATACGCATTCAGCAATTTCCATGTGATGGCGGGCGCGAATCTTTCCACGCCGATCCACACCCCGTGGTATGCGCATAGCACCAATATTTCGGATGCGGTCGATCAGAAGAATGCCGTTCCGAATTTTGCGAAATTCCTGGCTGGTCTGAAAGGTGGTGTTGGTTATGACATTCCGCTCAATGGTAATAATACCATTTGGCTGACCCCGGAAGCCTTCTTTACCTATCCGCTTGCGGATTTTGTCCAAGACCCGAACGCGGGCAGCAGCAACAGGGAACTCTTCCCGGTCACGCTGACGGGCGGCGCGAGCTTGAAGTTTGCGCTGGCCGGCCCGCCGGCACCGCCGCCACCGGCACCGATTGCGGTGACGATTACGGCGCACGGCATAATGCCCGATGGTTCGCTCACGGCCGATCTCGTATCGCCGCAGCAGATGAACCATACGCGCCAATCGATTCCGCTGCTCCCGTACATCTTTTTCGATGATGGCTCGGCCGCACTTAGCGCGCGGTATAACCAGAATGGGTCCACCGGATTCAACATCCAAACCGCGCTTGCCGGAAAAGACGCGCTCGATGCGAACCACGATTTGCTCGATGTGACCGGAGAGCGCCTGAAAGACAATCCGAATATGTCGGTAACGATTACCGGTACGAACTGCAACAGTGGTGAAGAGCGGCAAAACATCACCCTTTCCAAGCAGCGCGCGGAAGCCGTTGCCAACTATCTCGAAAATACCTGGGGCATTGCTCCCAGCCGTATTACGATTGATCAGCGCAACCTGCCGGAACTTCCGACGAACCCCGTCACCAAAGCGGGACGCGAAGAGAACCGCCGCGTGGAAATTGCCTCCAGCGATGCAGACCTGACGGCGCCGATCAAGATCGAAAACCGCCAGGCGGTTAACGTCGGGGCGACGACCGTGCGTTACGATATGACCGTAACACCGGATCCCTCCGTGCATACCTACACGGGTTGGACGGTGACGCTCGATAAGGACGGCGTACAACTCGCGCCGCCGCTTACCGGAACCGGTGCTCCGCCGGCATCCACCACGGAAGATGTACCGAACGCCGCAAACTACGTCGGACAGCCGGTACACTATACCTTGACCGTTACGGACAATCAGGGTCAGACGGCCCATGCCGATGGCTATACCCGGATCGAGTCCAAGACGGTCGATCACAACAATCTGGAACGCTATGGAATGTTGTCCTTCGACTTCGATCGTGCGGATATCAATGCCCGTGCGCGGGAGATGCTTTCGCTCATCGCCGAGAGCATTAATAGCGGCGCGACTGGTGTAGCCATCGATGGCTATTGCGATGCGACGGGAACGCCGGAATACAACCAGACGCTCTCCGAAGCTCGCGCGAATGCTGCGGTTACCGCGCTCCGCTCGATGACCTCGTTGCCGGCGAACGTAACCGTTCGTGGCCACGGTCTCCGGGATCCGCGCTTCACGAACGATCTGCCGGAAGGCCGCCAGCTCAACCGTCGTGTGGAATTCACGATCGAGAAGGCAAGCCAATAAACGGCTATCGCAAACGCGAATTTTGTAACACAAGGCCACCGGACTCCGGTGGCCTTTGTTGTTGTTACGAATGGTCGAATGGCCGGGATTGTTGCACTTAGAAACATACACCGGAAATATTTCCTTAACGATTCGGAAAAAATTTGTATATTGCGGGGAAGTGAATG
>JAKAIL010000253.1 GCA_021825235.1 Bacteroidota bacterium
GTAAAATCGGGAGCTTTATCGCCGGGTTCCAACTCGAACATTCCGACCTGGATGAGCGACGTAATAAGGAATGCGATGAAATAATTCATAGAAATTCTAAGCTATTGTTTCGTGGAAACCTGGGCTTGCGGTATGAATTCCGTAGCTTTAGCGCCCTGGCGTTGCAGCAATATCGTGGAGCAACTCTCCGCTATGGGTTCGCGCATCGACCTTGTGATAGGCTTTAAGAATTTTACCGTCTTTACCAATTAAAAAGGTCCAGCGTTTGGCCCAGTGATCCTCCACGGGAACGCCATAGGACCGGCAAATTTCGCCATTGGTATCGACGAGCAACGGAAAATTCAGATGCTCTTTTTCGGTAAACTCCTCGTGCATTTCGCGCGGGTCCATCGAAACGCCAAGCACAACAGTATTTGCGTCTTCATACTTTCTATGATCATCGCGGAACCGCTGTGCTTCTATCGTACAGCCAGGTGTCATGTCCTCCGGATAAAAATAAAGGACGACACTGGACTTACCTTTGAAATCGTGAAGAGCAATGCGAGAACCATCGGTCGTTTCGGCGGTAAAATCGGGTGCAGTATCGCCGGGCTTAAGCTCGACCGTTGCTGCTGTAGCTGTTTCTGGCATGATCGTAACAAGAAAAAGATGAATAAATTGACCGAGGTGTAACGAATGTGGCTAACGTGGAATTCCGCTTCAGACTAAATTTTTCTCTTCCAAAAGAGGAGTCGAGATAACACTCATTACTCGTAAAATCCGCGACCGGTTTTCTTTCCAAGCCGGTTCGCTTCCACCATCTTTTGCTGCACCAGGTGTGGGCGAAAGCGTGGCTCCTCAAAGAATTGATGATAAACCGATTCCGTAACAGCAAGATTGACATCGATACCGATAAGGTCCATCAGTTCAAAGGGTCCCATTGCAAAACCATTGGACTTCATAATGCGGTCGATCTGCTCGTGCGAAGCAATCCCCTCTCCAAGAATGCGAAATGCCTCGCCATAAAAATTCCTGGCCACGCGATTGACAATAAATCCAGGGGTATCTTTGGCGAGCACCGGCACTTTGCCGATTTGCTTAATATAGCCTTCGGCGCGATACATCACATCGTCCGTCGTTTCGTGACCGCGGACAATTTCGACCAATTTCATAATATGCGCTGGATTGAAGAAGTGCAGCCCCAGTACGCGTTGCGGGCGTCGCGAAGCACTGGCGATTGCCGTGATCGAAAGCGAAGAAGTATTACTTGCAAAAATACAGTCCTCCGCGCAAAGCTCGGAAAGCTTCCCAAATACTTCTTGCTTTGTCCCCAGCTTTTCTATAGCCGCTTCGATGATGAGATCGCAAGTTTTAAGGTGATCGAAGTGCGTTGTCGTCCGAATACGGACTGCGGCAGCGTTGGCATCCTGGTGCGTCAGTTTTCCACGCTCGATGGACGTATCCATCATCACACCGATATTCTTATACGCTCGTTGCAGAAATCCGTCCGAAATATCGTAGAGCACGACGTCATATCCTGCCAGCGCCGAAGAAAGCGCAATGCCGGTTCCCATAGTCCCGGCTCCGATAATTCCGATGGTAGTCATTATCTTCCTGAATACTCTGGTTTACGTTTTTCCTGAAATGCCGCGACTGCGTTCGTGTAGTCTTCCGTCCGCCCAGCGGCTTCCTGCATAAAGACTTCGTAGTCGAGCGCCTCATCGAGCGAAACCGCGGCGGCTCGGTCCATCATCCGCTTAATATAACCGTATGCTTTAGTTGGGCCATTGGCAAAAGTTTGAGCTACTTTCAAGGTTTCAGCTTCCAATTCTGCAGCGGGGACCACTTTGTTCGTCAAGCATAGTTCCAAAGCTTTTTGTGCTGAAATATCTTCGCCGGTCGCAGCTAATTCGAATGCCTTGGCGACCCCGCAATTCTTCACCAAAAACCAACTGGAACCGGAATCCGGAACGAGACCAATGCGAATAAAGACTTCGATAAGCTTTGCCGAGTCGGCCATCATGCGATAATCGCAGGCGAGCGCCAGAGACGCCCCAGCACCAGCCGCCACCCCATTAACAGAGGCGATAACCGGTTTTGGCAATTTGCGAATCGCCCGGATGAGTGGATTATACCGTCGTTCGAGCGAATCCCGCAGGGAACGCTTGCCACTGCCCGTCGGCGCATCCTTCAAATCCTGTCCGGAACAAAACGCTTTGCCGGCACCGGTAACAATGACGACACGGACCGCATCATTCTTCGCCGCCTCTTTGAAGGCATCGAGGAGATCGGTGGTCAGTTGCTCGTTAACAGCATTATAGACTTCCGGGCGGTTCAGCGTAATGTTGAAGATACCGTCCGAAAGATTAGTAAGAATCGCTTGGTAATCGGGCATTAACTTTATGAACGTTGAAGTTCGAGAAATTCAAATAATTGCTTATTTACCTGCGCTAGGTAGGATGAATGGACATGACCAGCCTTACGTTTTATTCTCTTGGGAAGGATAGTAAAAATCATGTCAACACGAACATAGCTGGATTTCGTGAAACCACCTTCAAGAAAATCCTGGCGTTCCAATGGAAGAGCATGGGGACCCCGTTGGAATGGAGTCGTAATTTGAGACATATTGTAACTTCCTTCCACAGACAATCCCAAGATAAGCGCAGGGCGAGATTTCTCTCGCTGAAGGTCAGTGAAAGGGAATGGAAGAATAACAACATCCCCGCTTATAAGTCCTTCCACGCTTCTTCTTCTTCAGGACTTAACCAGCTTTGTGCAAGAGCCTCTTCGCTCAGAAGTGCCCCATCGATTTCCCCATGGTCCAGATCTTTTTTCCTATACAGGAAATCTGCAAAGTCGACCAATGCATCGACTTCCTGCCCTGGCAACTTGGCAGCAATTGCAACCAAGGCTTCTATCTTGCTCATAATTGATTAACCAACTGCGAGTGAATAAGGTTTTACTTCCCCTTCCACTCCGCCTTCCGCTTTTCTATAAACGCGTTCATACCTTCACGCATATCGTGCGATGCGAAGAGGAGATAAAAGTTCTTCCGCTCGTATTCCAGGCCCGTTTCGATGGTGGTATCGAACGATTTTAGGATGGCCTCCTTCGCAAGACGAACAGCTACCGGCGGTTGCTCCGCAATTTCTCGTGCTATTCGTTGGGCTTCCTCCAGATAAAATTCCTGCGGCACCACTCTATTTACCAGCCCGGCTTTTAGCGCCTCCTCTGCGGTAATGTGCCGGCCCGTAAGCACCATTTCCATGGCCAGCGCCTTACCGACGGCTCGTGTCAAACGCTGGGTTCCACCAGCGCCGGGCATGACACCGATCAAAATTTCCGGCTGCCCGATCCGCGCTGTTTCGCTGGCAATAATAATATCGCAATGCATCATTAGTTCACAGCCCCCGCCCAGGGCAAAACCAGAAACGGCAGCGATGAGTGGTTTCTTGAGCTTCCGGATTCGGTCCCATCGCGTGAACTGATCGCGCGTGAGCATTTCGATGGCCGTGGCGTCCGCCATTTCTTTAATGTCGGCGCCGGCCGCGAATGCTTTTTCGCTTCCCGTAAGCACTATTGCGCGAACGTCAACATCCTGATCGCGTGCTTCCAAGCAATCGACCAACTCGGTCATCAGTTCGAGATTCAGCGCATTGAGCGCCTTTGGGCGGTTCAGTTGAACCGTGGCAACAAAGCCGTCCTGCGTGACAAGGAGATTCTTATACTCTGACATTTCGTGCAAAAATACGAAGCCCGCAGTTACAAGGCTGCGGGCTTCACCAAAAAAACCGCTGACCGTGTTACCTGCGGTCGCTTCCGCCGCTCATTAGCCGCAAAAGCATTAGGAATAAGTTTAGGAAATCGAGGTAAAGGCTTAGCGCTGCGAGAGTTGGAGGAACTTCATGCGCCCGGCGAAGGATACGCGAAGTATCAACCAGAATAAAGCCTGAGAAGATAATTACACCAACAATCGAAAGCCCAAGATCGAGCGTAGTTGAGCGGACGAAGATATTAACCAGCATCACCCCAATTAACATGAACAGCCCGATCGTAAGACTGGCACCGAGGTAGCTAAAATCTTTCTTCGATACGAAAGTATAAAGCGTGAGTCCTGCGAAGATGGAGCCTGAAAGGAGCAACGCATCGTAAATGGTCCCGGTGCTGGTGCCGCGAATGTATCCATGCGCTATGGCATACAGCATTGGGGCGACAAACAGGCCACTGATAAACGTCGCGATCGAGAGCGTAGGGACCGCACGAGATGGGTTATTGGCACTTCGAGAGGCAAACCAGATCGAGCCAAAAAAAGCGATTATCCCAATGATTGGCGCATTCGCGAAAGAAAATGCGAGACCAGTATTCATTGCGATAAGCGTTCCGGCAATGGCACTGGCTATAGCTATACCGAAATAGGTATAGACTTTCCGGACGTATGCGAGGCGGGCTTCTCCTACCAACTGCAGGGCTTCCGGAGTAAAAGAATAGACGGGGTTTGCAAGATTATCCATGCTTTACAAAACGAAAATATCGCAGGTCAGTTTCAAATTTGGAATACACTGATTTTGCTGAGAATTAATGTTATTTCACGAAGATTCCTCGTATTTTGAATTGGCTTCGACCGGAATCATTTGTGTTCCTACCACTTTCGCAAGCAGGTGCTGGGTAACGAGCGGATCATCATCCAGAAAATGGCGGGAATATTCTCGTGCATGACGGACCTGTGCCGGATCGATCTCAGCGATCACGAAATCTTCTTCGAAAAATTTCCCTCGAACGAGCGTTTCGCCCGATGGAGCTACTACCTCGGAGCCGCCCCAGAAATTGACTCCATCTTGCACGCCCAGTCGATTTACAAAAATGACATAACTCCCCAGGAGACGTGCATACGCTGCATGATGCTCTCGATTAATAGTATAGATGTCTGGAACTTGGGAGTGTACCGCCATTTCTCCCGTATCGAGACGCGTTGGGCTGGCAGCTATCGTGATGAGGAGTTGCGCACCCGCAAGCGCCTGAACGTATGGCAGCGCCGGATGCCACAGGTCTTCGCACACCAGCAAACCAATAGATCCCAATCGTTCCGAATGATATGCGCTGGCATTACGTCCACTGGTAAAATACCGATTCTCCTCAAAAATACCGTAAGTCGGCGGATATACTTTGCGGTGCAGGTGTCTCACTTCCCCACTCTCGAACAAAAGAGCTGCATTATAAACAGCACCACGGGCATCGCGTTCTACACCGCCGGCAATGATCGTAATCTTCCTGCTTAATGCCTTTAGCGGATTTAATATGTCCGCATTTGAATGAAGAGCCACTTCGAAGTTGAGATCGCGGAGTGTGTAGCCGGTTAACGAGAGTTCCGGAAAAACA
>JAKAIL010000254.1 GCA_021825235.1 Bacteroidota bacterium
GAGCAAGCCAAAACTTGCTCCACACCAAGAGCGCATTGCGATTACTGAAACCTATCCTCCCAAAAGTATGTCGAATCATTGACATTTCCCATGCTTCATTCTTTTTTTGGTTAGTTCATTCTTTCTGTGCTTAGATATAAAGCCGACCGCCGCACCCTGGGCTACATTGGGGTAACTACTTTGGTATTTGCGATCGAGTGGTGCTTCGGGTTTAGCTGGCCCGAATATATTTTGTATTTGTATTTATCGATCGCCGTGACGGTGATCGCGCACAACCACAACCATATTCCGATCTGGCGTAGCAAGTGGATGAATCGCCTGACAGATTATTGGCTCACGCTCTTTTACGGTTTTCCGGCATTCGCATGGATCCCAACCCATAATCAGAACCATCACGCACTCAATAACCGTGAGGGCGATTACACGATCACCTATCGCTTAACGGAGCGTAATCATCTTCTGATGTTGCTGGCATATCCTTCCGTCTCCAGTTATTATCAGCAAAAACCCATTCGGGATTATTTAAAGCAGCAATGGTCCGAAGACCGTGGCTATTTCTGGTTTTGTTTATCGCAGTATGTCCTTCTTGCGGCATGGATCGGGCTTTGGCTTGCGCTCGATTGGCGAAAGGCAATACTATACGTGATCATTCCGCAGCAAGTCGGACTCTTTTCTGTGCTGATCTTCAACTATGTGCAGCACGTGCATGCCGACGAAGAATCGAAGTTCAATCATTCTCGCAACTTTGTTGGCATTCTGAATAAGCTGCTTTTTAATAACGGCTATCACACGGTTCACCACGAGCGTGCCGGATTGCACTGGAGTAAAACTCCGGACGCTCATGCCAAGATCGCGAATGAAATCTCCCCCGCGCTGAACGAGCGCAGTTTTTGGGGATTTATTTTTCGATCCTATGTCCTTGGCATCTTCGTTCCTCGCTACCGCACGCACTCGATGCGGTTGGAGCGCGAGCGCTTGCTATATCCGGCGAGTTTGCCTTAATCCACAATTCCGGCATCCCCATCGAGCGACTCTGCGAGGAACGTTTCATCCTCCTCTGGCAGGAGTGTTTTCACGAATTGATGGAAGAAGATAAATCGCCTTCGTAAAGCGATCTGGCAAATTACTTTACTCAACGTTTGCTTGCCATTCATCATTATTCCTGAATTTCGACGTTATTTAATGGTGGCACGACGGTTGGTTGAATTATGTGACTACACTCATTTTTTTAATCGACATGATGAACATCCTACGCTTTATTTTAACGATTGCTTCTCGTAGAACGACGGTATCCATTCTCGTTTCCGGTCCGATAGTCGCGGCAGTCCTGGCGATTTCGAGTTGCGCCCCAAAGCAGCAGTCCGTCTCGAAAGCAGATACCGCTACGGGAACTGTAGTAGCACCGAGCTCGACGAGTACGACTCCAACCAAACCTGCTCTACGCTCGTATCAAGCAAATATCAATACGAAAGCCCGGACCAACCACAATTACCGACAGGTGCTCTTTACTGGAGAAAAGAGCCAGCTCGTTGTCATGAGCATTCCGCCGGGCGGAGATATTGGTCTTGAAACCCATCCTCATGTAGAGCAAACGATCGTTGTCCAAAGTGGCACAGGAACCGCATACCTGAATGCCGCGAAGAGTCCGTTGAAAGCTGGAGATGTTCTCGTGATTACCCCTGGCACGCCGCACAACGTGGTCAATACCGGCAAGGTGGCGCTGAAGCTGTACACGATCTACACACCGCCGAATCATATCGATGGCCGTGTTCATGCTACCAAAGCCGCAGCTGAAGTAGACCACGCAGATGAGGCGTTTGGAGCGGACATCCAGGATTAATAGCAAAAGGGCACCATCGCGTGAAAATAAGGCTCTCTTCGGTGGGCGATAGGGCTTAGTCAATCGAATCACACAACGCGGTACAGAATTGCGAAGTAGCATTAAGCCCCCACCCTCCACTTCTTAAAACGCATAAGAATAATTCCAGTGATAATTGCGAACAGCGCGAGTCCGGCTATTTCTATCCAGGAATCTATGAGCATTTGAGTGGTAGCGGTGACAACCAGCAGTGTTACGATCAGTGCCATTACTATCACAGTTTTTGTCCCACCAGAGATTTTAAACGGTCGTGCGAGTTCCGGCTGATTTCGCCGTAACTGGATCAGCGCCCAGAATTCGAGGAGGAGCGCGGAAGAGTAGAGCAGGACATCCACCGTCGCAAGTTCCGAAAAGGTGAAAGTGCTCAGGATAAGGTAGATAACGGCACTGATAACAATTGCTCGAACAGGAGTTCCATACCGTGGATGAAGCGTTGTAAACGATTGGGGCAGGTAACTATCTGCCGCGAGGACGAACGGAATTCGCGATGCCGCCAGTAACCCGGCAACGAACAGTCCGGCCGCGCTTAGCAAGCCACCAAGCCCAACGGCGAGGCGAAGGGTTGGGCCTCCAATGGCACCAGCGATTGTTGGCCAGCTACCATCGGTCCAACAAGAGATATCGGGAACCGCATTTATGCCGACGAGGACGGGAAGGAGATAGAACAGAACGACGAGTGGCATTCCAATCATCAGCGCTTTCGGAAATATGTTTGAGGCATCTTTGACTTCGCGCGAAATGGTCGAGATCGAATCCCAGCCCAGGTAGTTCCACATGATGACGAAGAGTCCTGTAGTGGCGGCACCGGTGGTCGTCATTCCGGCAGGTACGAGCGGCACGGAGATGGAAGGAATATGTTGTAATGCCGGGATAAATCCGATGCCAATCATTACGACGAAGGGAACCAATAAGGCCACAGCGAAAGCTAATGCCGTATTGCCGGTTGAAATGACGCCGCGAATGTTCAGCCATGCCAGCGGCGCTACCATCGCGAGGCGAACGAGGAAATCAAGGCTTGCATTGGAAGGACTAAACACGATGGAACTTAAATATCCCACGAATAGCACTGGATAGATCGCAACGTCCACACAGCTATAAAGATAGGTCAGCCAGGCGCAAGCAAATCCGGCGCGAGGACCAACGCCGCGCTTGACCCATTCATAATAGCCGCCTTCCTCGGGTATCGCGGAACCAAGCTCGGCGCTGAGCAGGGCAATGGGCAAGCCCCAGATCAGGGCAACGACGACAATCAGGATCAGCGCCATTCCTCGTCCCGATTGTACAATGGTTTCCAAGCCATAGGGGCCTCCGCTGACGCAAAAAAAGATGGTCATGACGAGCGACCACAAACCCATCCGGTTCGGAACTAAGTTATGGTACGTGTGGCGAGAACGAAAGCGATGGAGTAGGGAAGGCATTTAGCCGTTGCGGGAAATTAGGTTTATTCGGTCCAATGCCGCTTCGTATTCCTTCACAAGGTTTCGCACCACTTCCTCACATGTCAGGATTTCTTTGACCAGTCCTGAAGATTGTCCCATTTCGAGTTCACCCTCTTCGAGATTGCCTTCGAAGATTCCTTGCATTTCGCGCTTGCGGCCCAGCAGTTCGAGTTCCTCTTCTTTCGTTGCTCCATGTTGCTGTGCTTCGAATGCTTCCAGGGCAAATCGGTTCTTCTTCAGCCGGACCGGCGCGATTTTCTTCAACACCAATACCGTCGCATTATCCTCCGACTCGATAACTGCTTGTTTGTAGAGTGGATGGGAACTCGATTCGAGCGTGGCGGCAAATCGGGTTCCAATCTGGACCGCCTGCGCACCCAGGGAAAGCGCCGCCAGCACTTGCCGGCCATTGGCAATGCCGCCTGCGGCGATGACCGGAATGTTCACGGCATCCACGACTTGCGGTACCAGACAGAGCGTCGTGATTTCGTCCACTCCATTATGGCCGCCGGCCTCGAAACCTTCGGCGACAACGGCATCGCAGCCGGCATCCTCCGCTTTCCTGGCATGCTTCACGCTGGCAATGACGTGCGCTACGAAACATCCGGCTTCTTTTAACCGGGCGGTATAGACTTTGGGGTTCCCGGCGCTGGAGAAAACAATGTTTACGCCTTCCTCTATTACGACCTGTACCAGCGACTCTACATCGCCACGCGTGAGCGCCAGATTAACACCGATTTGTTCCGAGACTTCGGTTGCACGGGCTTTGCGAATGTGTTCCCGCAAGAGTTCCGGTTTCATCGATCCTGCTCCGATGAGGCCCAACGCTCCGGCGCGGGCCGATGCGACAGCCAGGTTCCAACCGGCCGTCCAGACCATGCCGGCCTGGACGATCGGATAACGGATGCCGAGCTGGCGAGAGAGCACCGTCTCCAATGCTTACGATTTCTTCGCCGGATACAGCACCACCTGCACACAATTCTTCGGATTGAAGTATTCTTTGGCGGCGCTAAAAACGGTGCTGGGTGAAATCGAATTGATAAGGGAACTCGCCTGATCAATGGAAACCGGATCGAGGTCATTCCAGAAGGCATCCTCTAATTCGCTCATCCAATATTTATTTTCTCGAAGATTTACCTGGAGTTCATTGGCCATGATCTTATGGATGCGCTCACAATAGGTAGCTTCAATCGGTTTTGAAACCAGCGTATCGATTTGGCGCCGTACTTCCGCAACCAGTTCATCCACGCGATTGGGATCGCAGCCGAAGTTGATCGTGAGCGAATATTCGTTCTTCGGATATTTCGAGAACGACGGAGAAACCCGTACATAGTACGCACCGCTTTTCGTTTCGCGAATATCGTCCTGCAGTTTGATCTGGAATGCCTGGGCCATGGCGGAAAGGCGGAATCGGTTCTCCCGTGAGAACTGTTTGAATCCGGTATAGATCATGGTGACCATGCTCTTCGGCGCTTCCCCATAGTATATATTTCGGGAAATAGTCCCTTCCGGCGGTCGAATACCGACGTCTTTCCACATCGAGCGGTGCGTGCTCGATGGCAGCGATGCAAGGTAATCTTCCACAAGCGGTCTCAGTGTCTTGGGATCGATATTCCCGACCAGGAAGAACGTAAATCCATTCGCATCGCCAAAGAACTTCTTGTAATAGGAATAGGCGACGGCAGGGTGAATCTCGTTCAGAAGTTCCACAGATTCGGGTCGAGTGCGGTAATTATTCTGAGTAAGAATCGAGCCGATCGAATCGAAATACGTAATCTCTGGCATTTTCCGCAAATTCTGGACGGTTGCTTTCGTTCGCGCGAGCCAGGTTTCGGCCGCGGCAGAATCGTAGCGCGGAGCGGTCATATAGAGATACGCAAGTTGGAATAGCGTTGGCAAGTCCTTTTTTGAACTGTGTCCTTCGAGTTCCTGCTTGTACATCGTAATGTCCGGAGAGATTTCAACGTCTTTGCCTTCGAGCATTTTTTCCAGTGTGGAGGCATCGAAATCGGCAACGCCGGAGCTGGTTACAA
>JAKAIL010000024.1:0-2951 GCA_021825235.1 Bacteroidota bacterium
AAGTGTATTGCCGGGATGATTGGAACTTGCAGCTTGACCGCCAAATCGAAATTGATGTCCGAAGGCATCCAGAATTTATTATCGATAAAGCTGAACGTCTGCTGAAATTTGATGCCTTGTAACGGCGCGAGGTGGATCGCATCGTTCGGGCTTAAATCGAGATAGACGATCGTAAAGTCCGTCTTGTCGATCCATAGGGTTCCCGAAAAGGCTGGGAAGAGCGTGTTGAGCGGAAGCACAGCGATCTTCCATACATCTACCCCATTGAGCGAGCCTTCGCCGAGCAGGTCATAGTCGTAGCGGGAGAAGGCATCGTGCGCAATCGGGCTCACCACATCGTAGTCTTCGACCTGAATTCGGTCATTATAAAAGTTCTCGACATCGAACAGCGCAATGCGGTTTATACCGGAAGGAAGATCGGCGGTCTGGTGGCGTGCTGTGATTCGTTCCGCATAGCCCTTGCCCCGTTTCCAGTACCCATTCGCCACGGATTCCAAAATTCCAACGATCTTCTTCGTGGTGTCATTGCCAATACTAATATCACCGCGTGAGTAAACCTGGAATTGGTAATCGTTAATTTGGGATTGCCAGGCATCTTTCATTGCAATAACTTTGCGCATGATTCGCCGCGCTTCCTCGCGCGTGGATATCGCGGAGACCGTTATCGGCTTCCCAACCAGTGGCGCAACCTTCAAAGCTACATCCATAATCGAATCCGCGAACAGACTCAATCGGAGCGTATCTGGCTGATATCCGATGGCAGCAACTTGTATTACGTATGGTTTACCTCGCGTAAGCAGCAAACGGAATTTCCCATCGGCATTGGAGCGTGCGCCATTCGAGGTTCCCAGAATGTGAAGCGAGGCGCCGGGGATACCTTCGTTCGTTCCCTTCTCATGGACGATGCCGGTAAACGCGACCGTCTGAGCGAGTGCGGTTGACGCGCTTATTAGGATCGTCATTGCGAGGAGTATTTGGCGACTGAAGGGAGCCAAATACGACGAAGCAATCTCCATGCGCGGAGATTGCTTCGTCAGAATTGCTCCGCTTCGCTTTGCAATTCCTCCTCGCAATGACATGTTCGAAACCCTCAGTTAGAGATAAGGATCATCTTGTTCACGATCGTCCCATAATGGGCGGTCTGAATCACGTAGAAATAGGTTCCACTGGGGCAGAAGGCTCCATCATCGGCGCGGCCATCCCAGAAGGCATCGGGATCACCTGGTTGCTGCTGGACATTATTTAGGAGCGTTCGTACTACTTTACCTTCCGAGTTATAGATTTTGAGCGTCACTTGATCGGCATCGGGCAGTTCATAATGGATGCGCGTTTCCGGCCAGGGGGCCACAATGGGTTCCGTCGTCTGCCCAAACGGGTTGTAACCCGTGTTCGGGGTCGTGGTGCCGATCACAAACGGATTCGGATAATTCTGCGAGACGATGAGGTTCCCAACGCCCCAATGGAGTTCCACCGAATTGGAATAGTGAATGGAGCCATCGAGGTCCACTTGCTTGAGCTGATAAATATAATCGCCGGATGTGTGGGTCGAATCGAAGAAGGAGTAATTGCGCTGAACGTTGGAATTCCCAGCCGCGGGAACCGTTGGCGAAAGGTCTTGAAATGCCGCGCCATCGATGCTACGCTGGACGACGAAGAACGCAGAACCATGCTCGCTATCCGTATGCCAGGAAAGGACGGTTCCCGTCTGATCGGCAGTCTGAAGTTTTTGGAAATTGAACCCTGCGAGTTCCACTGGCAACGCATTCGTAGCGCCCTGCCATATTCCGCGGCCAAAGGTCGCCACGCGAATGGTCGACTTATTGGCTTGCACCTCGACATCGGAACAGGCCGCAAGGCCAAGGCCGGAACCCGCCACGGACCAATGCTTGCCGGTATCCACCGTATAGTAAATCCCATTATCGGTTGCCGCATACCAAATTCGTTCCGGCGCGACGGAATCGAGCGCAACACAATTGACCCCAACCAGCGGCAGGGTAGCTCCGGTAGTACCCGAAACATCCGCCCAGGTCGTGCCCTGGTTGGTCGTCTTCATCACGCGATGCCCGGATTGCGTATAGAAGCTCGCGAGCGCAAAGTTGGGATCGCGCCCGGTCGTTACGATGGAGGTAACCAGTCCGCTCATGCCCGTCGTCTTCGAAGTCCAGGAAGAGCCCCCATTGGTGGTAACAGAAATTTCGCCCGAAGTGCCAACGTAAATGGTGTTGGCATTAATTTGCGAAAGTCCTATGGAATGAATATAGTCATTGAACGTTGGGGAGATAGAGTTCCAATAGGTTCCATCGTTCGTCGTTAGCCACAAGTGCTGACGGCCCTGGTAGAGGCAATGATAATTCGCCGCTCCACCTACGGACGTAATGGAAAGCTTGAATGGTGTTTCCCAGTAGGTATTGTCCGCACTGGTATCGACTTCGTCCCAGAGACTACCTCCAGCATAGTTTCGTTCTATCACGCCCATGGGAAGTTCGACATAATAGGGGTAGGTACTGCTCTGGGAATTATAAATTGGTTGGATGCCATCCCCTCCAAATAGTAACTGCGTCGTTCCCGCCGGATAGGTGAGCGTCCAGGTGCCCTGATCCTGCAAACCTACCAAAGCCGTTTTCGGATCGGACGCATTGCGGTCCAGGCTCATATTATAAATGCGACCGGTAACCATTTGATTCGAGCGATAGGCCCAACTATTTCCGGCATCCTGCGACCAATAAAGCCCTCCATCGTCGCCATCGTACATAATCGTCGGATCGTTGGGATCGAACGCAAAGGAATGATGATCGACATGGGCATTACTCCATGAAGTATAGGTCAAGCTATAGGAATTCCAGCCCGTTCCATCGTCATAATTAATATAAGCCTCTACGCCGCCAATCATAATCGTATCGGCACCGGAAGCGGAATTGGGGGAAACTCCGAGCGTACAATCGTACCAGCCT
>JAKAIL010000024.1:2961-24500 GCA_021825235.1 Bacteroidota bacterium
CGCTTGCTGGGAAGTCGGTTGAAACAGTGTTCCCGGGATCGCTACCGGCAACCAAGCAGAACCGTCATTCGTCGAACGATACAGCGCGCTATCCGAAGCGATTTCATTCCCATTCGGATTAGCAATAAGTACGAAGATTCGCTCCGGATGTACCACGGAAGCGGCCAGCGCACACCGCCCAATTTCGCTGCCCGGAGGCAGAGCGGTGCCTGTAATTTTCGACCACGAGGAACCTTCGTTCACCGATTTATATACCCCACATTCCGTGGAAGCACCGCTTGGATTATTCCCTTCCGCGAAATACAAGAGCGGGGTGGAACCGATGGAACGCCCGACGCAGATATCCCACACGGGCTGCTGGGCCGTATAGACTTTCGTCCAGGTGGAACCATAATCCGTCGAGCGATACACGCCGCGATTGGTGGTGTATGAAGACGCCAGCACGATATTATTATGCACCGGATCGACGAGCACCTTTATGATCGTTCCCGTTAGCGAGGTGGCCCCGATGCGCGACCAGGTCCCCCCACCATCGGTGGATTTATAAAGCCCGGTCCCGACCAATTCATCGATGCTGGCAAAGCCATTGCCCGTACCGACATATAGCGTATTGTGATTTTTCGGATCGATCGCAATCGAGGCGACGGATTCGTTTGGAATCACATCATCGGTAAGCGGCGACCAATGCGCACCCTGATCGGTCGTCTTCCATACCCCGCCGCTTGTCGCGCCTGCATAAATGACGCTGGTGTTCGTGGGATCGATTGCAATGGCCGTAGTGCAACCTGCGGAAAAAACTCCATTACTTGCCGAGCCGATTAAACCGATATTCGTCCACGCATCCGAAAGCGGACTTTCCTGGCCCGCGGACTGCGCCTGCTCGGCCGATTTCGAAGCCTGGAGGAGGTCTCGCTGGGATTGCCGGAAGGCCTGAATGCGGGTATCGATGTCGAACGTACCGCTGGTTCCCGCGCGCCGGCTCATTTCGGTGAGTGCCCGCGCAAAGGGTTCCGAGCGCCGGATGGACGCCGGAAGCTGATTAATGCCGAGGTACAGGCCGGAATCCGAAGGAGCGCGTACCGGCTTCGAAAGTGTTTCCCAGGATTCACCGCCCGGCTCCTGGGCATGAACGGGTCGGAACGAAAGGAAAAGGATCGAAGCGAAAACTGCGAGAAAACGTGGGTATAAAAGCTTCATTAGATGCAAAAATGGTTTACTGGCGTACCGCCATTTTTATAACGGCGAATAAAAGCAATTATCACAGAGTTCAGTTCATTTTCTGAAAGGTGCTCCATTCGCCTCATCAGGGGATTTATTTGCAGGGAGCAGCCCTTAAGTCTTCGAGAAAGCTGATATGCCGCGATCAAAATCAACGAAGACACCACCTCCAGTGCAGCCAGGGCTGCTTCCGGACCCCGCTCCAATGCATTCCTTTTTGCCCTTGGCCGAGCGCATGCGCCCACGAACCTTGGACGAAGTCATGGGCCAATCATTGCTTATCGGGCCGGGGAAGCCGCTCCGGATGATGGCGGAGCGGGGCAAGCTGCATTCCATGATCTTCTGGGGACCACCGGGTTCTGGAAAGACCACGCTGGCGAATATTTTGGCGCGCTCGGTGCGCGCTCCATTCTTTTCGCTTTCGGCTATCAGCGCCGGGGTAAAGGATTTACGCGATGCTATCGAACAGGCCCGGGAAGCCAATAAAACTTCCGAGGACCGGAGCGTCCTCTTTATAGACGAAGTCCACCGGTTTTCGAAATCCCAGCAGGACGCGCTACTCGGCGCGGTCGAGCATGGCGATGTAACGTTAATCGGCGCTACGACCGAAAATCCATCCTTCGAGGTAATCTCTCCGCTCCTTTCCCGCGCTCGCGTTTTCGTTCTCGAAAGCCTTACACGTGCCGATCTGGAAACGCTGCTCGACCGCGCCATCCACGAAGATGCGGAACTTAAACCGCTGGAGATTTCCCTCGACAAAGACGTTCGCCGTGCCCTCATGGCCCTTTCCGGCGGCGATGCCCGCAAAATGCTGAACGCGCTGGAACTGGCAGTCCAGCTTACTCCCCCTCCTACGGAGCGAAGCGGAGAAGGAGGGGGCTGGGGGGTGGTCTCCCCGACCGAAGAACCACCCCCTGCCCCCGCCTTGAAAAGGCGTGGGAATCTTATTATTTCGGTGGAAACCATCGAAGCTGCCTTTGGCCGAAAAGCCTCCCGCTATGATAAGGCTGGCGAAGAGCACTACAATATCATCAGCGCGTTTATCAAGTCCATGCGCGGGAGCGATCCCAATGCCGCGCTGTACTGGTGCGCACGGATGATCGAAAGCGGCGAGGACCTGGAATTTATCGCCCGCCGCATGATCATCTTTGCCAGCGAGGACATCGGCAATGCCGATCCCAATGCGTTGCTGCTTGCCACGGCGTGCTGGGATGCGGTGCGGGCGGTTGGTTATCCCGAAGCGCAGCTAATCTTCGGACAGGTGGTGGCGTATCTGGCAAGCGCGGTGAAGTCCAATGCCACGACGGTGGCCATTGGCGCGGCGATAGACGCGGCGAAAAACGATCCCGACCAGCCGGTGCCGCTCCATCTCCGCAATGCACCGACCAAGCTGATGAAGGAATTAGGTTACCACAAAGGTTACCGTTACGCCCACTCGGAACCCGGACACTTTGCCCGGGGCGAGACCTATCTGCCCGAACGCCTGGAAGATAAGGTATTCTATCAACCGACCGAACAGGGAAGGGAAAAGACGATCCTGGAACGATTAAAGGTGCTCTGGCCGGAAAAGTACAAGGCCTAAACCGCAGCAAGTGTAGCACAGGCTTATAGCCTGTGGTGCGGACTTACAGTCCGCACGCGCATTCCCACGAGCTATAAGCACGTGCCGCAGGCTGTAAGCCTGCGCTACACACGCATGTTCGAGCAAGGCCGCGAGAAGACAATTCTGGACCGGCTGAAGGCGCTGTGGCCGGGGAAATATAAACAGTAACGTTACGTGTAGCACAGGCTTACAGCCTGTGGTGCGGACTTACCAGTCCGCGCGCGCATTCCCACGAGCTATAAGCTCGTGCCGCAGGCTGTAAGCCTGCGCTACACGGCATGTTCCGAGCAAGGCCGGGAGAAGAGGATTCTGGTGCGGCTGAAGGCATTGTGCGCGGGGAAATATTAACCGGGATTACGCGGATTTGGGCCGATTACACGACGATTTTGCTCGATTTGGGTGTAACAAACTAAGGTGAGCGAAGTTGTTTGTACATGTTTCGCAACTTTCAGATGGGGATGGTTCTTTAATTCGAATTCACCTTGCACTTGACTTATGACTAAGCGAATCAACTTCGTATTCCTCGTTGCTCTGCTTTCCGCGCTGCTTCTAAGAATAGCACCCTCTCGTGCTCAGTGGGTTCGAACGAACGGGCCATATGGCCGTAACGCACTTTGCTTGACAGCGCGTGATAGTGAGCTTTTTGTAGGTACCAGCAATGGCGTTTTTCGTTCGACGAACGACGGGTTGAACTGGTTGCCAAAAAGTAATGGACTGTCGGGAAATAGTGCCTACGTGCAAAACTTCGCAAGGATCGGTTCGATTCTTTTCGCAGGAACATGGGACGGCGTTTACAGATTGACTGACACCAGTGTGGGATGGGAAGCAGTGAATAACGGTTCAAGTTCTTATTATATTAATGCTTTGATAGCCAATGGGACTGTTCTATTTGATGCGTCGGAGATTGGTCTCGAACGCTCGACAGATAGCGGCGAAAGCTGGATTTCAATCGACACTGGCATTCCTTATCAGGTCTCAACCTTTCTCTGCTCGAACCACTTTTTATTCGCTTCAGGTGGCGGCTACGTATATCGCTCGATAGACAGTGGCTTAACCTGGCAGGCGGACAGCGTGGGATTGTCGTATGATGAAATAACTTCCCTCGCCGTTGCCGACAGCGAGATTATAGCGGGGACAGCCGATAGCGGCATTTTTGTATCGACAAATAACGGTTTAACCTGGGCTCAGTCGAACGCAGGGCTTCTAAACGAGAATATTAATTCCATTTTAGTGAGTGGAAGCAATATCTTCGTAGGAACAGACAGCGGGATTTTTATTTCGAGAAACCACACCGCAAACTGGTCATGCTCCAGTCAGGGGCTTACAATTCCTTACGTTTATTCTCTCCTAGAATCAGGTTCCTATCTTTATGCAGGCACCGTAAGTGGGATTTTCCGTTCCGGGGACACGGGCAAAACATGGGTATCCACCAATGCCGGCTTGCTGGCCCAACGAGTTGATGCGATCGCCCCAAGCGGAAAGGATCTTTTTGTCGGATGCAATAGTGGCGCTTTTCGAACCACCGACAATGGAACCTCCTGGGTAACAATTGATTCCGGCTTGGCAAATCCGTATGTCCAGGCAATCCTTGTAGATGGAAGTAATCTCTTCGCTGGAACTTGGGATGGCATTTTCCGATCCGAGAATAGCGGCATCTCTTGGACCTCTGCAAATGTTGGGATGCAAGGTTATTCCGACATCGGTGCACTGACCGTTCACGATTCACTGCTTTTTGCGGGAGTACCTTCACGTGTATTCACGTCCTCGGATTATGGTTCGAGTTGGACGAAAGGAGATATGACGGGCGATGGTGTTACAAATGCATTCGCGGCTTACGGAACCATTGTGTATGCAGGATTCGCTGGTATGGATGGAGGCGGCTCTGTCGCTCGCACGACAGATGATGGCATGCACTGGGTGGACAGCGACCCGTTCGATGCGTCGCAGTTTGGCGATGGTGTGTTTGCACTTGCAACCATTGGCTCAGATTTGTTCGCTGGCACTCGTGAAGGATTCGACGGAGGGGGAGTTTACTTGTCAACGGATAGTGGTACAAGCTGGAACGCTGTCAATAATGGTTTGCTAAGCAAGAATGTTACATCCCTAGCGGTCTATGGTAACGATCTCTTTGCAGGGGCGATGGATGACGGCATATACCTTTCTACAGATAATGGCTCAAGTTGGGAGGATGTTAATGCTGGCCTGAGCGATTTCTCTGTATTCTCGCTCGCTGTCAGCGGCTCATATCTTTTTGCGGGAACGAGGAATGCTGGTGTCTGGCGCCGCCCGCTTTCCGAAATGATTTCTTCGGACGCGGTGAAGGGAACCGGAGCGCCGGACGAAGCGGCTGCGCACGCCTATCCCAATCCCACCACAGGTGTGGTAACGATAAGTGGGGTGAGCGGGGCGGTGGAAGTGGAGAATGTATTAGGAGAAGCCGTGCTTGCTGGGAATCCCAACCGCTCCACCCCCCAGCCCCCTCCTCCTACGCTTCACTCCGGAGGAGGGGGGGTAACGCTCGATCTTTCCGGGCTGCCGGCTGGAACGTATTTCGTGCGTATCCAGACGCCGGAGGGTATTCAGATGCGGAAAGTGATAAAGCAATAACTCTCACAGCCCCAACGATACTGCAACCGCGTCGCGAATGAGTCGCAGTTCGTTAGGTCGAATGCTTCCAAGTTTTTTCACGAAGCGCTCAAGATCGAACGAATGGCATTGGGCAGTATCCACTTCGCTACCTTTGGTTAAGCCGCTTTTGGCATCGGCGATAACTTTGACATACCAATATAATTGGAGATGCCGGTCCTTCTTATCGGTAATAGGAACAACAATTCTTAGGGGTAAATAGGTGAAGCCAGGTTCTGAAATAACGATAGCTGGCCTTCGCTTATCCATTTCGGCACCAAGATTTGGCTCAAAATCCACGAGCCATATTTCGCCGGGTTTGGAATCTATCGTCGTGCTCAATCGTGGATGTGCTGGCTTGCAGGAATAATAGCATCAGGATTTTCCGCGTAGAGCTTCCCGCCGAGTTTGAATTGCTCGCGAAGCACTTTGTCCCGCTCCCGCTTAGGAAGTTTTCGAATTTCCGTAGCGGTAAGTCCACGTGGAATAGAGCGGACCTTATCGGTTCGATACAATTTTTCCATGCTCGCGGAAAGGTTAAATCGAAGTGAATAGTTCGCTTCTCGGAATCACTCGAACCTGAGCGCATCGATAGGGCTCATGTTGGCGGCCTTGAGGGCGGGATAGAGGCCGAAAACAATTCCCACCAGCGAGCAGACGCCTAAGCCAATACCGATCCATTCGGTGGGAACATACACGCTGGCGTGGATCATCACCGCGAGGATATTTCCGATTCCAATACCGATGGCAATGCCGATGAGTCCGCCGACCCAGCAAAGGACGATGGCTTCGGTGAGGAACTGTCCGGCAATGGCGGCTTTGGTGGCGCCCATGGCTTTGCGAATTCCGATTTCTTTGGTGCGTTCCGTGACCGAAACGAGCATGATGTTCATAATACCGATGGACGCGGCGAGCAGGGCAATGGCGCTGATGCCAAATCCAGCATAGGTCAAGTATTTCGAGAAGGAATCGAATTGCGTGGTAAGGCTGGTGTTGTCCTCGACTTCAAAATCGTTATCGGCACCCGGCTTATCGCCGCGCACGGAGCGCATCGCGCCAATGATTTCGTCCTGCGTGGCATCGAACAGTTTTTTCGAGCGTGCTCGGACCGTCATTTGCAGCGAAGTGTATTCCTGCTGGACGAAATACTTCAGCATATTGGTGATGGGAATTAAAGCGAATCCATCCTGGCTGCGTCCCATGCCCCCACCCTTGCGCGCGAACACACCGACCACCAGATAATTGTGGTTGTTTAGTCGCACGGTTTTATTGATGGGATCTTCCCCGTGCTGGAAAATGCGATCGACGATATCCTGCCCGAGTACGGTAACGTCGCGGGCGTATTGGACGTCGCTGGCGGTAATCATTCGGCCTTTAGCAATATCATAGGAATGGTTCTCGGCATAATTATCGTCGGAACCAACAAGTGAAAATTCGGGGTCGCTCGTTTCATTCCCGTATGCCGCGGTGAGTGGGATGTAAGTGTTCTCCGCGCTCACGGAAAGCGGCAGCGTCGTATTCTGTCGCACGAATCGAATCTGCTCATACGTGATGGGTTTTCTGCGAAGATACTTTCGCCAATCGCTGGCGCCCATTTGGAGGGACGGCCAAATTTTTACCGTAAACGTATCGCCGCCCAATTGCGAGATAGCGCTGTCCACGCTATTGGTAAGCGCGCCAAGTGCCGTCATGACGCCAATGATCGAAAACACACCGACGATAATCCCAAGCAGCGTAAGCGAACTCCGCAGCTTGTTGTTCCGAAGCGATTCGAAGGCCTGACGGATGTTTTCAGTGCTGATCACTCGTATCTCAATGCCTCCACCGGGTCTAATTTGCTGGCCCGCCAGGCGGGAATGATTCCGCTCACGACACCAATGGCGAGCGAAATCAGGAGTCCGCTAACAATAAGTCCGAGCGTAAATTGTAAATGCACGGCGGAGGAATCGGTCAGCACGTGGGTGTTCACATACACGGACCCGGCGTATGCGAGGAGCAGCCCCACTGAACCCGCAAGAAGGCAGAGCATCGCCGCTTCGGAGAGGAACTGGGATAGCACCATCCTTCGCCGCGCGCCCACGGCTTTGCGAATGCCAATCTCACGTGTGCGTTCCTTTACCCCAACAAACATGATGTTCATAATGCCGATGCCTCCAACAAGGAGCGAAAGTCCGGTAATGGTAAGTCCGATGATTTTAAGGACGCGCGTCAGGTTATCGAACATGTCGTTGAACTCGTCCTCGCTGTTGATGCCAAAATTATCCTGCTGGCTGGGTTTGAGTTTTCGAATCACGCGCATCAGATAATCGGCTTCCGCTTTGGTGTCCTCTTTTTGCAGGACATTCTTTGCCTTGACCGCGATGGTAAGGGTCCGGTCCGGCTGCCCAAAGGCATTGAAGAGCGTTTGAAGCGGCACGACGACTTGCTGGTCGATGGAAAATTGCCCAAACATGCCCCCCACTTGCTTCGCAACGCCCACAATTTCGAGCGAGTACCCCCCCACGCGAATTTGCTTCCCAATGGGATTAGCACCATGGAACAAATTCTGCCAAAGGTCATGCCCGATGACGCAGACGGGCCGGGCGCTGACGAGTTCCTGCTGACCAAAGAGCCGGCCATCAGCTATTTCTACGGAACTGGTAACATCATACTGCGGCCCAATTCCAACGACCTGCACACCGACCACTTCATTGGCTCCGTATTTAACATTCTCGTTTCCCTGCTGCGCCGAAACGCTCACGGCCTTGGCGGTCGTCATGCGATCTCTTAACTCTCGGAACTCGTCCAGTGTAACATTGGGCCGGTTCATTTGGGAACGCCAGTCGTGGCCGGCCCAACTAAATTTATTGATGTAATAGACGTCGGTCCCCATGAAGCTCGTCGTCTCATGGAACATATTGGTCAGGCCCGTAAGGAACGCGCTCATGAGCGTCACCGTCACGATGCCGATGATAATTCCCAGCATCGTGAGCGAGGAGCGCAGCGGATTCGCGCGCAGCGCCGTCCGCGCCATGCGAATCCCTTCGACCGTATCGTGGAAAAACCGTGGCATCTTAGCCGACGAGCGCCCGCTCCTGTACGGGCTCATCGCTTTCGACTAATCCATCCTTAATGCGGACAATGCGGGCGGCATGGCGGGCAATATCTTCTTCGTGCGTAACGAGGATGATCGTGTTGCCTTGGTCGTGGAGTTCATTGAACAAGCGCATGATTTCCTCGCCGGTCTTGGAATCCAAGTTCCCGGTGGGCTCGTCGGCGAGGATGATGGATGGGCGGGTAACAAGTGCTCGCGCAATCGCTACGCGCTGGCGCTGACCGCCGGAAAGCTCATTCGGTTTGTGATGAGCACGGTCTGCAAGTTGGACGTGATCGAGCGCTTCCATCGCGCGCTGGCGGCGTTCCTCTTTGCCCACACCGGCATAAATGAGCGGAAGTTCCACATTATGGAGTGAATCGCTGCGGGGCAGAAGATTGAACGTCTGGAATACGAATCCGATTTGCCGGTTACGAATATCGGCAAGATCGTTATCGTCCAAACCGGCGACATTCACGCCATCGAAGTAATAATTCCCAGTCGTGGGGGTGTCCAGGCAACCAATGATGTTCATCAGCGTGGACTTCCCGGATCCCGACGGCCCCATAATGGCGATGTACTCATTCATGTGAACACCAATGGTAAGCCCGCGCAAGGCATAGACGTACTCGGTTCCCATCCGGTAAATCTTTTGGATATCCTCCAAATAAATAATGGAATTCTCGGCGGTATGTGTGCTTTGCTTTGCCTGGCCGTTTCCGAAGATTTGCTCGTTCATATTTTGCCTTTGACTATTACTCCTGCACCTTCCCGGAATTATCGACGTGGACGGCCATGCCATCTTCCAACTCTTTGGAAACAGCGCGGAAGTTACCCTTTATCACTTCCTCACCGCCCTTCAGTCCATCTAATACTTCGACGTAAGCATTATCCGATATGCCGGTTTCGATCGGGACCTCTTTGGCTTTTCCATTCTTTACGATAAAGACGATTGCCGAAGCCTCGTCATCACCATGGAACGTTCCCCGGTTGGCTTCGCGAATTTGGCGCAGCGAATCGGCGGCACGCTGGTCCTCATTTTCGCGGCGGGTAACCGCCATGAGTGGCACCGCGAGCACGTTCGGCTTACTCTGGGTCTCGATGCGCGCCGTGCAGCTCATACCCGGACGAAGATCCGCCGTGCCGAAATTATCCAAGCGAACTTTTACCGTGAAATTCGTGGATTGGTCCGACGTTCCGGTTCCCGTCTGCGTGGCGCTGTTCGCAATCTCGATCACCGTACCGGTAAAAATGGTATCCGGGAATGCGTCCACGGAAATTTTGACCGGATCGCCCAGCTTTACATTGACGACATCGTTTTCATCCACGTCCACCATGGCGTTCATCACGGTGAGATCGCTGATGTCCATCATTTCGGTTCCGGCAAACTGGCTCGTGCCGACGACACGCTCGCCCAATTGCGAAATCAGGCTGGTAATCGTTCCATCCATAGGCGAGCGAACGTTCGTCCAATCGAGCGATTGCTGCAATTGGCGCATTTGGCTGGCCGCGGCATTGGCTGCATAATTCGCCGCATTGAACCCTGCGACCGAGGCATCGTATTTTGCTTTGGCAGCATCATAGTCTTGCTGGGACATCAGGTGCTGCGCCTTGAGCAGATTTCCGCGATTTAAATCGGCTTGTGCCTGAATCATGGCTGCCTTTTGCTGTTCCGCCTGCGCTTTGGACGAATTGTAACTGGCTTCCGCAGCATCGTATTGTTCCTGAAAAACATCGGGCTTAATCTTTGCGATCAAATCCCCCTTCTTAACGTGCGCGCCTTCCTTGAAGGGCAACTGAATGATTTCTCCGGGAACCTGCGGCGACACCTTGACCATCACCTCCGGCTGTATTTTGCCGGTCGCCTGCACGACTTCGGTTACCGTGTGGCGTCCCACTATTTCGGTCTGGACTACTAATGGTTTTTCCTTACCGGCAAAGGCAAGAACGAGAACGAGGATGAGGACCACAAACGAACTGAGCACAATCCAAAGCGTACGCGTTCTTCGGGCGCGGCGCCGGTGAGCACGTTCCAGGTTCGCTTCCATCGCAGAACGCTGCGGGACACTTCCGTTCGAGCCGGTCGAACTCGTCGTTGCTACGTCAATCCTGCCTTTTGTTTGTATTGCCACTGTTCTGAGGACCCTTTCTTTAGTAATTCCACTTTCCGAGGGTATAGGCCAATTGTTGCTGCGCGAGCACCCAATTGTACTTAGCATTTACGCGGTTAACTCGCGCTGTTTCAACGGCTGCCTCGGCGACAATGACATCCACTTCCGTCCCGGCCCCGACGCGCAGGCGTTCGGAGGCAAGCCGAAGGCTCTCATCGGCTGCGGTGAGCGCGCTTTGACTGGCATCGAGAGCCTCGTCGGCCGCTTTCAGGTTATTAATGGCAGTAATGGCGTCACTCCGAATTTGTTCCACATCTTGCTCGAGCACAATACGGGCATTTTCGACATCCACCTCTTGCTCCTGAATTAAGAGCCGGTTTTGCATAGCATCGAAAATCGGAACGGTGAGCGAGAGGCCAACATTTAAACCATTATTCATTTGAATGCCGGACAGCGTAGAATTCACTCCGGCGCCGCCAATACCCGCAGAGGCATTGAGACTTGGCAACAGGTGGCCGCGCGTGATGTCCACATTGAATTCCGAGGCGGCAATATTCTGCTCCTGTGCGAGGATATCCGGCCGGTTATCGATCACCGCGTTTAATTGGTCATTGGTAATCGCGGTATCGACCGTGGCGCGCGCGGCCGCGGAGGTCGCGGTATCGATTCCCTCGACCGTAAAGCTATAAGCTTGGTATTGATTCGGCGGCACATTGAGTTCAAAGAGCAGCGCAGCTTGCGCGTTTTGATTATTATTAACGGCCTGAATGAGCGCAAGTGAATCCTGATCGACGACGGCCTGCTGTTGGTAAACATTCCCAACCGGCACGATGCCGGCCTGATACTGTCCCTGCACGAGCGTCAGTTGCGCAAGCCCTTCGGCCAACGTGCTATCGGCTGCGATGACCAGTTCGCCCGTGCGAAGGATGTTCAGATAATCGCTGGTTACGGTGAACGCCGTGAACTGTCGCGTCCAGAAGAAATTATTGGTATCAGCTCCGAAGGTTTCCTGTGCGGCATGAATCCGGGCAACATCGGAGCCGCCGTTGAAAAAATTATATCCCACGGAAGCATCCCAACTCAGCGAATGGGAACCCGCTGGTGTCACGACTTGCTGCGGTTGGGCACCGAATGGCACGCCTCGCACGAGCAAGGAATCGCCCGCCGTCGTGGAAACCATACCTTGCGTTTCCTGAAGAACCGTCAGCGTCCGTTGCGAAAGGGGTTCCAGCGAATAATCGTAGCGCCAGGAGCCGGATGCACCGGCAGTGGGTAGCCATGCATTATCCATGCTGCGCGTAACTTCAATATCGGATCTTTGGGCCGCATTACCCGCCTGACGGACGCCATAGTTCCGAGCAATGGCCGCTCGAATCGCATCCGCCAGCGTAAGGGTCTGCGGAATATTGGCAATGGACGGCGTTGAACTGCTGGGCGCTTGCGCAAAGAGTGCGGATGTGTGGAGAGCCAGACCGGTGAGAATAAAGGCCGTGGCTCCGGAAAAGAATCGAGATTTCATCGTAGAAATAAATGTCTCGTGGTCCTAACTTTTAAGTGTGAACACAAACCACAAATTGCGAGAGAATCTCCCCCAAACGTGGGTGCCATTAATGACGGAAGATTAGACGAATTATTGCTTGATTGTTACGTTTCTGAAATTAGTGTCACAAAGCCTGTGAACAGGGATGAAGGGCAGTTAATTTGCATGGAGCAACCTTTGTTTTATGTGCTTAGTTCGAAGCGTTATTCTCTTCCTCTTTGCAGCGGCCGCGGCCGGTACGGGCCTCGAGTTTCGCTGGCATATTCGCTCGCCCCTCTGGGAAGTGAAAACATTGGAGGATGGCTTTATTCCGAACGTTATACCGGTAGCGACCACCGTTCAGGCGCAAGTATCCCTTTCCTCGCCGCCACCGGTCCGACAAAGGTGGGAGCGGCTCGCATCGGACCGAACGCTTTATGTTCTCGATGCCCGGCTCGTAATGGCTATGGAAGATTTAGATCGCGACTATAAATTGACGATCGAAGACCTTCACACGGGCGCAGAAATGTATGCGGAAATCCCCGACCCCGCTGTTTTCGGGCCGATGCGCTATCGTCCGGAGTTCGAAAGCGCCCGCCGGATAATTGATAGCCTTGCCGGCAGGCCGCCAGGCTATAGCGGAATCCAATTTCGGCCACCGGTGCGGGTCCGCATTACCGGCATGGGCTTTTTCGATCAGGAGCATTATGTTCCATCCGATGGGACCGCGCCCAATAACCGGGAAATTCATCCGGTACTGACAATAAAACTCCTGCCTCAGTGAACCGCTATTCAGAGATTTGTTCGACAAGCTTGAAGTTACAGTTTGCATGAACATTCTCAAGGTCTTCCTCTTGCTCATTGCCGGCGGCGCGGCGCTCATTGGAACAGCGCTTTCGGAACATGTCCATTCCCCGCGTTGGAAAGTAAAAACGCTGGAAGACGCCTTCGTTGTTAGTTCCCAAGTGGTGCCTACGAGCATTGCGGAACAGGACGCGCTCCCAGCCCCAACCGTCGGCGAACAGGTAACCAGGCTTCCCTCAGAGCGGACCGTGTACGAGGTAACGGCACAACTCATTCAAATTAAAAAGGAATTCGATGGGGATTACCATTTAGTCCTGGAAGACCCCGCAACCAAACTGAAGATGGTCGCTGAAATTCCGGATACCAATGCACTCGAACCCCTTCCCTACCGGGAGGATTTTGCCCGGGCGCGTCAGAAAATCGATGCAGCTATTGGCCGCCCCGGGCTTTTTGCCGAACACCCATCCGGAAAGCGTATGGTAGAGATTACCGGCATTGGATTTTTCGATGAGCCCCACATTCTTACCCCCGATGGCATGGCCCCGAATGGAAGAGAAATACATCCGGTACTGCACATTAAGCTCATGTAGTGAATGAGCTGAATAAGCGCCTTCCTGAAGAGAAGGATGCATCGTTCCAACGGAGCGAAATTTGAAATTCCGGTGTAGTGCTACTATAAAAGGGCTATTTTTGTACCTTGTGGATGCTAAAACGCTTGTTAAAAAGTCGGAGACTGTTGCCGTGGGCTTTGTAACCGGACCGGGCAATCCGGAAGAAACGACACGGAGGGGCAAAATCCGCGGCCAAATTAGCTTTTCGAACGAGCTGGTCCGTAAGACGATCCACCTGGGATCGCTTTCAATCCCTATCGCTTATTATTTTCTTCATCGCGCAACGGCGATCGAAGTATTAATTCCGCTCACGGTTCTATCGATCGGTATCGATGTCGGGCGCTTCTATATTCCGGCCATCCGGCAGTTTGTCACCATTTTTTTCGATCGCATCCTTCGACCGCACGAACGCAATCCCGGATTGCTGAGCGGCGCAACCTACGTCTTAATCAGCGCTCTTTTTTGCGTTGTTGTGTTCCCAAAACTGATCACGGTAACCGCGTTTTCCATCCTTATCATATCCGATGGCGCGAGCGCGCTCTTTGGCCGCGCCTTTGGGAAACACCGATTTTTGGATAAGAGCCGCGAGGGAACGATCGCCTTTATTCTGAGTGCCTGGATTGTCGTGCTCATTACGCCGAAAGCCGGACCGGTTCCAATGGAGTATGTTATCGCGGCTTTCGCGGCGGTGATCGGAGGCATTGCCGAAGCCGGGAGCGTGACGCTGCACCTCGATGATAATTTTTCCGTGCCTGTTTCGATCGGTTTTACCATGTGGGGATTGTATTATCTCATGAGCCAAATCGATCCGGGGCGGTATGGAATGCTCTATCGGACGTTGCTTCATATTTCATAATTGATCGGAGCATGGGGTACGCTATCCCCATCACGATCCTGTGTACTGCGTGTTTCGATCCATCGCGCCCGGCCTGCTTGCTATCCTGATTTGCTCCGCATGCATCCCCATTGCGCGTGCGCAATGGAGTGGCTCGCTTTCCTTCGGAGCCGAAGCAACGAACAACGTGCAGGAGTTGGACACGATCGCCCCGGACCATACGCTTATGCCTGCCTTCGAGCTGAACTATGATGTCCATCCTTCGGAGGTTTCGACGGTTACCCTGACCGGATCGATTTCGCCGGAATACTATGCCCTCAATCCGGCCCTGAGCTACAATGAGACGATGTTCGGGGCCACCGGTGTATTTTACCTTACCCATCAGGCAGCCATTACTTCGACCACGGCGCTGGATGCGTCTGATGATGAGTTGATGCCGTTTCCCTCATCGGAATTTCTGGAAAGCTCGGTAACATGCACGGCGTATTCAGCTCCGGTCCAAACGGTCTTGGATGATGACTCCAGCTCGAAAAACGATTCACTGGTAGATCTTGCCGTCTCTGCGCTGTATAGCTTAAGTGGCGAATTGGATTCCACCGATATTGCTACGAACGGTCTTTCACAATCGCAAGCATCCGACTATGGGAGCTTGCTCGATTCCATTTCGGACGTACTCTCGACCGCCGCGGATTTGCTCGATTCCATCGGGTATAGCCAGAGTACGGTCGAAGTGTTGAAAGGAGAGCTCACGAATCTTCGGGAACCGCTTCATAAGCTGATACTGCATACAGAACCATTTCACACCGACCCCGCCCTTCTGGATACCGCGGTCCGGGCATTGACGGAGGCGAAACCCGAAGCGGAATTCCTGCCCACCGCCGCCTCACCGATCGGAACCAAATCCAACAGTGGCGCGAATGCGCCCTCCAACGGCGTGGCACCATCGGTGGAATCCGAGAAGGAAGCGGAAGCGCCTCCCGCTCCACGGTTGACGCTGATCTCTTCGGATACCCGGCTCCGCGATTTTGGGTATGGCGAAGCGGAAGTCTATGAAGATGCCGACGATTCGGACGCTACCACGCTCGCAACGACGCTTACCATTCCAGTGGCCTATACCACACATGCCGGCATCCACTACGCACCGGCGGACACACTGTTATTTGGCGGCAATTTCGGTGGGAACCCAAACGACAGCCGGGAATTAACCTTCGGGGCCACGCTCGAAGGACTGACCAGCACCACCTTCAGCCTGACGGGAAGCTATGCTTATACCCGGACACTCTATCCGTTCGATTCCGTCTATACGAACACGGAAAACCGGTTCCGGCTGTTTTCGCGCTTTGGGTTCGGCGGACCGCTCGTACTCTTTCCGGAAGTATCGGTGGGCTTCCGTAATTACCTGACCCCGCTCAGTGTTGTGGACACCGTAACTCCGCAAGTCATTCGGACGGTGCGTGGCAAGAAAGATACCATTCCTGCTAAATTGAAAACCATAACTGCCGGCTCGAACTTCACCCAATATACCTATGGGATGGGCATTGCAAATGTGATCGGCCAGCGCTGGATTTTGGGAGGCCTGGTGGCCTTCACGCGAAATCCCAACCTTCGCGCGTATGTTACGACCGAGGCCATCGCCCGCGTGGGGAAAGCAAAAACCGTCCGCGCAGCCGTTCAAATTGCGGACGATGAATATACCTATAATCTCGACCGCTATACCGTTTTTTCCGAGGCGCGTATCGTTGGAGATATTGATTTCGGCTTGGATTTCTCGATCGAACATCGCGTCTATGGTTCCGAAGTTGGACCGAAGGGGGATATCGTTCCCGGCGGGCGGGGACGAACGGAAGATGGCCGTTACCTCGATGCGTCCCTTTCGCGGATTTTCCCGTTCGACCATCGTATTCTGGGCGTGTTCAACGCGCTTTCGCTCGAAGGAGTCTGGGAACTGGCGGACGTCACCGCCTCACAACCCATCTACACCTATTCCGAATCGGATTTCGAGTTCACCGTAACGCTGGCCTTCTGATGGCTTCCCCGCGCAACAAAACGCTTTCCTTAACCGATGCGGACCGCCTAATCGCGGTTGGCACGCTTCCACGGCAGCGTGCCTCTGGAATTTATGCGGGCGATGTCATGGAAGCCCTCGATCGCCTGCCGGCCCATAGTTTCGATCTCGTCCTTGCCGATCCACCCTATAACTATGGCCGGGATTTTGGGAACGGAAGTGACCGCCGGACCGATGCAGCATATCGCGCGTGGGCGGCCTCCTGGGTTTCGAAGCTTCCCCGCGTTGCGAAACCACATGCTTCCTTCTATGTGTGTACAGGATGGCAATATTCCGGGTTTTATCAGGAAGCTTTGCAAAAAGCCGGACTTACGATTTTAAACCGTATCACCTGGAAGCGGGAGAAAGGCCGTGGCGCAAAGCAGAACTGGAAGCAAAATATGGAAGATATTTGGTTCGCCGTGCTCGATGCCAAGCACGTTACCTTTAATCTCGATGCCGTGAAGATGCGGAAGCCAGTCATTGCTCCCTACCGCGAGAATGGGGTTCCCAAAGACTGGTCGCTCGATGCCGATGGCGCCCCGTTTCGCATGACCCACCCATCGAATATCTGGATTGATTTCACCGTGCCATTCTGGTCTATGCCGGAAAACACGCCGCACCCAACGCAAAAGCCGGAAGCGCTCGCCGAACGTATCATTCTTGCTTCGTCCAATCCGGGCGATCATGTGCTCGATCTTTTCAGCGGCTCCGGAACGTTTTCCGTAGTGGCCCATCGGCTCCAACGAGAATTCGTTGGAATCGAATTGAACGAGGAGTTCATTCGATATGGCTTGAAACGGCTTACGATGGAGGACGCTCGATGAAAATTGCCTGCGCGCAGTTCGTTCCAGCTTATCGGGATACTGCGACCAACCTCGAACAGATTCGAAAATTCGTCCATGGGGCCGAAGCAGACCTGATTGTCCTTCCGGAGCTCGCGCTAACCGGATATTTTTTCCAAACGAAGGACGAAATTGCTCCCCTCGCGGAAACCCTCGATGGCGCGCTTGCTACTTCGCTCTCTCACATAGCCGAGGCAGAACAGAAGGCCGTCATTACCGGATTTCTGGAGCGAGACGGCGATCGGTTCTATAATTCCGCGCTGGCCTTCGATGCTCATGGCAAACTCGCCGGGAAGTACCGCAAGTTGCATCTCTTCTATTATGAAACGCAGATTTTCGAGCGAGGAAATATCGGGTTCCCGGTGTTCTCTCTTTCCACGACCAGCGGCGTTGCCAAAGTTGGAATGCTCATCTGTTACGACTGGCGTTATCCGGAAGCGGCCCGCGTCCTCGCGCTTCAGGGCGCGGAGCTTATCGCCATGCCTTCGAATATCGTGACGACAACCGGGATGCTCCTCACTACGCTCCAGACGCGCGCCTTCGAGAATAAAGTAGCGCTCGCATTTGCAGACCGCATCGGCTCCGAATCGCTGGCGAGCGAATCGCTGGCGAGCGAATCGCTGGCGAGCGAATCGCTGGCGAGCGAATCGCTGAATTTCAGGGGATCGAGCGCTATCGTCGATATGAATGGAAGAATTTTAGCGCAAGCCTCGGAGGACAAGGAGGAAATCATCGTCGCCGAAATAGATCTTTCCAAAACCCGAAATAAGCGCATCAATCCATTCAACGATATTTTTTCGGACCGGCCGAGTACCGGTTATGGATTGTAAAGCAGAAATCGCGGAAACATTTCCGTATGCTCGCGCCTTATAGCCGCCGAAACATCCAATCACCGCGCGGGAGTAATTCAGCGGTAGAATGTCAGCTTCCCAAGCTGAACGTCGCGGGTTCGATCCCCGTCTCCCGCTCTTGAGGTAAATATGACCTATGATGTATGAATTATGACAGGGAACGAGGGACCTCTTATTCCTAAGAATCTTCTTATCGTTCGTACCGACCGGTTAGGTGATGTTGTGTTGACCCTTTCCATGGCCCGCGCCCTAAAACACGCAAATCCAGAGTTCCATGTTTCGTTTTTTGCTCGCAGTTATACGGCGCCGATCATTTCTCACTCGCCCGATGTAGATCAGGTTTTCATTGTGGAAGATGACACTTCGCTTTCGAAGCTCATCCACACCTTCCGGTCGGCAAAAGCGGATGCGGCTTTCTTTCCCAGCCCGCAATTCCGGCTTGCACTTGCGGCGTTCCTCGCACGAATTCCAAAGCGCATCGGCACCGGGTACCGATGGTATTCTTTCCTGTTTACCGATAAAATCTTCGAGCACCGCCGTACGGCCGAGCACCACGAGGCGGTGTATAATCTTCACATGCTGGATCGGCTCGGTATACCCTGGCAAATGGAGGAACTTCCTCGAATCGAGCTTGGCCCGGAGGAGCGCGGGACCGTAAAGGAATGGCTTGCGGCGAATTTAAACTCCACTGCCTTTGCGGTACTCCACATCACCAATGGCGGCTCGACAAAACGGTGGCCCGTCCAGAATTTTATTACACTGGGCCAAAAACTCTTCGAGCGCTATGCCATGACAATAATTCTCACGGGGACACGTCAGGAAACGGAGGAGCTTCGCGCAACCCAATCGGCGATTGGAACTGGCAAAGCCCTTGTATTTGCAGGATGTTCTTTGCCGGAACTGGCGGCATTACTCGAACGGGCCGCGCTCGTTATGGCCACCGGCACCGGTCCGGGGCATTTGGCCGCGGCGCTGGGAACGCCAACGATCGGAATCTTCTCCTTGCCACCTGCGGTGAGCAAGGAACGATGGAGCTTTCGAGGACCGCGAGCAAAAAATATTGCTCCAGAACCCATCGCCGAGTGTCCAAATTGCAGGGATTGCACCTGTATGGAACGTTTGGAAGTTCAAACCGTACTCGACAACATAGCCACGATGCTATCGTAGCCGAGCGATCGCGCCGAGGCTATCAAAGCCTGTTCGGACAAAAATTATTCACGCGGTTTGTCCTCCCATTTGCGTTTGATAATAGGCGGAAATAGCTTCGACGGTAGAAGATGGAACGGAACGGATTTCTTGGAATGATCGCCATTGCGATGGCTTTGCTTTGGGCGAATGGCCGCACGGCCAGCTCTTCTGCTACGGATAGTCCGAGCCAGCTTCCATCTTCCACAAACGCGGCCACCCAGAAGAACGGGGGTAAATTCGAGTTCCGCTCCCTTACAAATAATGCCTTCGAAGTAGGCGAGCGGCTTACCTTCGATATTGACTATGGCTTTATCACCGCCGGGCAGGCCGTGATGGAAATACCGGGATACCGCTATATCGATGGCCGGCCAACGATGGAAACGCGTATCGAAGCCCGCTCTTCCTCGACGTTCGATTGGGTCTTCAAGGTCCGCGATCGCTACGAAACCTACCTCGATTATACCGGGCTCTTTCCCTGGCGATTCGAACAGCACGTCCGTGAAGGGACCTACTCGAAGGATTATGACGCCAATTTCAATCCCGAAGCACAGACGGCCACAACGAGCGATGGGCATGTGTATTCCACGCCGCAATATGTCCACGATATCGTCAGTGCATTTTACTATATCCGAACGCTGGACCTGACGCACGCCCACCGCGGGGATGTGGTCCACCTCGAGAACTTTTACGATGGACAAACTCATCCGTTGGACGTGCGCATTTTAGGGCATCAGCAAGTCAAAACCGCGGTCGGGACGTTCGAATGCAGCGTGATCGAACCGATGGTAGTGAAAGGAGGCTTGTTCAAGAATGAGGGGTCCATTCTCATTTGGCTCACCGATGACAATAATCACATGCCGGTCAAAATGGCCTCGAAAATTTTGATCGGTTCCATCGAGGCACGACTCGTTAAATACGAGGGCGTCCGCAGCCCGCTGACTTCCAGAGTCGGTAATTGAGCGTTTTTCATCGCTCAACGTTTGTGGCAAGAAGATTGCCTCTGTTTTTCAGCATGAAGCTTCTTTCAAGGAACCTATGATTTCTGTTAACATCCACGCGGACCACCTTGCGCTTGCCCGCACCGTCGCTCATCGAATCGCCACTATCGTTCGCGAAAAGCCCAATGCGGTGCTCGGCTTACCGACCGGCTCCACGCCCAAAGGGATTTATCGGGAACTAATCGCGCTCTATAATAATGGGCTGGACCTCTCGAACGTCCGAACCTTCAACCTGGACGAATATTATCCCATCGCGCCGGATGCGTTGCAGAGCTACCATCGCTTCATGCAGCAGCACCTCTTCCGGCATGTAAATATTAAACCGGAAAACATCCATGTCCCGGATGGAACCCTTGCGCGCGATGCTGTGAACGATTACTGCGAGGTCTACGAACACGCGATTCTGGAAGCGGGCGGGCTCGATCTCGTCATCCTCGGCATTGGGCGCAGCGGGCATATTGGCTTCAATGAGCCGGGCACGCCGGTAACTTCACAAACCCGACTCGTCACCATCCATCCCTTTACGCGGCGCGATGCCGCCGCCGATTTTTTCGGCGAAGCCAATGTGCCACGCGAAGCCATCACCATGGGAATTGCAACGATTCTTTCCACGCGTGAAATAATTCTTGCCGCCTTAGGGGAAAACAAAGCCAGCATTGTCGAGCGTGCGATCGAGGGACCGCGCACTCCAGAAGTTCCTGCTTCGCTCCTGCAGAGACACCCACAGGCCACCTTCCATCTCGATTATAATGCTGCCGCGGAACTAACACAGGTCAAAACTCCCTGGCTTGTCCATCAATATTATGATTTCGATTCTCGAAGCGCCGAGAAGCTCCGCGCTATCATCTGGCTTGCTGAGACGCTCAAAAAACCGATCGTCGAACTCTCCGAAGACGATTACATTGCCAATGGCCTCGCTTCGCTCGTCGTCGCTTCCGAAGGCGAAGAACGCGGCGTGGACGCGCTCAATCGTTCCGCCGCAAGGGAACTTGGCCACAAAGTGCGCGACCACCACAAACTTCCCCACGGCGAGCGCATCATTGTATTCAGTCCGCACCCGGACGACGATGTCATTTCTGCTGGCGGCGTATTCCGAAAGCTCGTCGAAAACGGGAACGATGTTTATGTGGCCTATCAAACGAGCGGCAACATTGCGGTCTTCGACCACGATGTCCTCCGCTACTTGGATTTTATCGGGAAGTATTTGAAAGCGG
>JAKAIL010000255.1 GCA_021825235.1 Bacteroidota bacterium
CCGTCCACGGCAGCCAATTACGTATTACGATACGCTTACGATATTTGACGAAGGCTGCTACCAGACGAAGTCGATTCCGGTCCAGGGAACGGGAGTGTTCCAGGCCTTCTCGTTTACTCCGCCATACCTGGATCTGACTGGTGTCGTCGGGTGTAGTTCTGGAACCGGAACGATAACGCTTCAGAATATTTCTGGCTCGGCGCTTACTATCACCAGTTGTGTGCTGAACGATCCCACTGGTAAATTCTCCGTCGCGCAACTCTTGCCGGCCGGTACACTGGCGAATAACCAAACTTTTACCTTTAACATAACCTATACCCCAAACGATGTAAGCACCGATCGCGCGGACGAGGCTTATATCGATATTACGCTCTCGGACGGGGAAGTCTATCACATTCTCCTGCGAGCCACCAGTTTGGCTCCCAAGCTTTACGTGACCCCGCTTACCACGTATGGAATTGTCGAAGTGGGATGGCAACGAACGGATTCCGTGCTTCTGCAAAATGCGAGCAATGTATCGGAACGGGTTCCGAGCGTAACGCTCCCCAATGGGTATAAGCTGCTGCGTTCCACTCCGCCCTTGCCAGCCACGCTGGCACCACGCGACTCGATGTGGCTATATGTCGAGTTCCAGCCGACCGGCGATTCCGTTTACAATGAGAATTTCTCAGTGCAGGTGGACTCTCCGTGTGTGAATACCTATACCGGAGAACTGGATGGAACAGGCCATGCCGTTAAGCTGGATGTTCCCATTAGCTACATGAATTACGGCATGGTCCGCCCGTGCGATTGTGCCACGCGGGAAATTCCGCTTGCCAATTATAGCAATCTCGATTCGATTACGCTGGATTCCGTGTGGATCGATGGCTTTGGTGTTACGAAGCTTGTACCCTCGACTTTCCATTGGAGCTTAAAATCCACGGGGAGCCAAACTTTGCCGATTATTTTGGCGCCACAGACGTTCGACACGCTGGAAGTCTCCTTCTGCCCGAATATTCCCGCAACGAATGCGAATCTGGTCAAGAATGATACGTTGCACATAGTCGCCCATTCGCCGGGATGGAGCTCTGCCTTCACGACGCTGCTTTCCGGCCGGCGCGAAATGAATTTTCAGCCGAACGTTTCGGTGGTCCAGTTTCCGGCGACCCGTGTCGATACTTCGGCGCAGCCGCAGACGGTTACGATCAATGTCCCGAATGTTATGATTAATCCGGACGGCGATTCGGTCATTATCGATAACGTCAGTTTCCAACCGGACCAGCAAGTATTCTCCGCTCAGGCTTCGACCGGTGTTCCGCTGCCGTGGGTCATTAAGCGAAATCAGAAATTTTCGATTAAGGTTAACTTTTTTCCGCGCGCTCCGAAGCTCTATGTGGAGCGGATGCTTATACATACGCTCTATCCCTGTAACAGCACGGATACCAGCATCCTGGTAATGGGTTCCGGCTTTGCGCCGGCGTTTGGACTCCAAATGGCATTCGATACCGCGAAAGTGGGGCGCGATACTATTCGGCTTACTACGTGCGATACCCTGGTACTTCCAATCATGTCCAGCCGCGATATTCCACAGAAATATATGGATGTCTTCTTCCATATTGGCTACGATTCTACGGAACTGCAATTGCTGGATGGTTCCTCACCATACACTCCCACCGTAAGCGTGGTGGATTCGACGGGAGGAGCGTACGTCACGCTGAAGAATGGTATTGACATAAAGGCCGGTGTCATTGCTTACGTACGTTTCAAGGTAATTGGCGGCCCCGCGATTTTCCCGATTTCCATCGATCAATTTAATTTCGATAGCGATTCGCTCGTCTTTTTCGAAATTGTTGCGGGTATGGACCACGGAACCGTCGAGATCGATCAGCCCATGATTGCCATGACGAAGACGATCGATTTCGATACCGTCCATGTCAAAGACTGTAAAGATGAAATAGTTACGGTTTATAACACGGGTGTTATTCCGGTCCGCTTCGATTCGCTGGCCGGTCTGCCAATTTGGCATTCGGTGACCGCTTCCAGTGTACCGTTGCCGGACACGCTTACGCCCGGCGATTCCCTGGAGCTTACGGTAACCTTCTGTCCGAAGGACTCTTCGGTATTCGATACAACGGTTACAGCCGTTTCCAATTGGCCATGCCTTGCCACCGACACCGGTACGCTGCACAGTATTGGCTATGCACCTCCCTATCCATTCAAGATGGCGCTGGTGCCGGACCTTACCGCCATAGATTCTATCGGTGGACGCATTATGGATACGGTAACGGTTCCCATCGTGATCGATCGCTCGATACCGCTCACTCCATTGGACGTCCGCTTCAAGCTACAGTATAATCCCCGGTCACTGGAATATCTCAGCACCTCCTCGACGTACACATCGGTCCAGGATAGCGGAACGCCAGGCGTACGATACATTACATTGCCGCAGTGTTGGAATATCGATAGTGGTGTCGTTGCGAGGGTGAAATTTCTTGCTGCGGTGCCAGATAGTATTGTCACTACGATGCTGCTCGCTCCGGGCAAATTCACGAGCGATTCGATCATGTTTATCAAGCCGCGGCCGGTTGGCGATACCAGCACGGTATCCATTCGAGCGCGTTGCAATATCTCGCGATTGAACTTTGTCGGCGGTTCGAATTCGATATCGCCCGTGCGTCCAAATCCGACGAACGGTACCGTCACCGTCGATCTTTCTTTTGTCGGCGATTCCAACCCGGTGCTGGATATTGTGAATGCGGAAGGCGCCACTGCTCTGGAGTTGATGAACGGCAGTACCACTTACAAAGGTGGAAGCTATCATGTCGCGTTCGATTCACGGCGTCTCGCGCCGGGCGCATATTATCTACTGTTCCAGGCAGGTACATACCGTGCTACCGAACGATTTATCGTTGTGAGGTGAGGCAATGAGGAATGAGGAATGAGGAATGTAGAATGATGGCCCGAAGTCCGAAGTCCGAAGTTCGGACCTCGGATCACGGACTTCGGACTTCGGGCTTCGGCCTCCTGGCCTGCGTCTTCATCATTTTACATTCATCCTTCATCCTTGCAACTGCGCAGGCGCAAGATGCGCAGGCGCAAGATGCGCAGGCGCAAGATAAGCTCGATCCCGGTTTCGTTTCTCCCTTCCATGCGGGCTTTCGGTCTCAATATCTCGAAAACCTCCACCGGACGACGGCGCAAATACTTACCGGTTGTCCGGAGTGTGGGACCTTTTCAAATGGCACCGGCGCGGGCTATCTGTTCGAAGCATTCGGCGAGGTCCCGTTCAATTTTCTGCGCCGCCTGAATCTAATGTTCAGCGTCGGTTTTGTGGAACGCGGCGGTGCTTTCGGCCAGGCCATTACGGACGAATTGCCGATTCTCGATCCCAATACGAATACTTATGTTCACCTGACTCGCCAGCATACGTTCACCGCAAGCCTCAAATATATTAATGTGAGTGGCGGTGTGCGTTTCACTCCGCTCTCGCAGTATGCCGGATATGTTGCAGCCCGGCTCGATGCTGGCATTCCGGCCGGGCGCTCGACGAGTTACACCCAGACGGAATCCATTCTTTCTCCGCAAGGAGTTACCTATCCCCAGACCAATACCACGTCACTTACCGATGGGCAGGGCACCATCGCGGGGGTAAACACGCTCTTCGGAATTACTGGAACAGTCGGCTGGGAATTTCCCATCGGCCCGGCATTGACGGCATCGCCGGAACTATCCTATTATGTGCCGCTTAATTCCGTTTCAACGAATTATCCGTGGCATGTGAGTTCCATCAGCGCCGGTATTGCACTACGTTGGAATGAACCGCCGAAGAGCGCGCCTGCTCCACCGCCTCCGCCGCCAGCGCCTCCGCCAATCGTGGAGCGTGAAGGGGCCAATGCGTTTGCGCCGAACGTGTCCGTTGCGTCGCTTACCAGCCAGCCACTTCATATCATTGAAACGACGGTAACCGAGACATTTCCCATTTTGCCGTATATTTTCTTCGATAGCGCGAGCGCCGTCGTGCCCGACCGATATGCTCGGCTCTCCCGCGAGGAGACAACGCGCTTTCGGGAACGCGATTTGCCTCATCGCTCGCTCGAATCGTATTATCAACTGTTGAACGTCATCGGAAGCCGAATGCAAGCCAATCCCTCGGCAACGCTTACGATTAATGGCACGACCGATGGGCGAGAGGCGGGCGATTCCGCATCGGTGCTTGCGCGAACCCGGGCACTCAGCGTGAAACAATACCTTTCCAGTGGCTGGAACATTTCTCCAACTCGATTACGCATAACTACAAGCCAAACGCCACATAATCCCTCGAGCACGCAATACGAGCAGGGGTTCGAAGAAAACAGGAGAGTGGAATTATCATCGGATAACGACCAAATTTTAGCTCCCATCGTGCATGAGCGGTTTCGGGAAGAATCGGCGGTGCCGGATTCGCTGCCCCTTGCACTTTCCGCCACGAGCAAGTTGGGCCTTCGGGATTGGCAACTTTCCATCCTGGCCCATCGCACAACCGTTCAGGAGTTATCTGGAAATGGTGCGCCACCTGCCAATATCCTGTGGAAACCCGATGAAGGCCAAATCGAAGCATTGGCAAAGGAGCTTGGGCCAAAGGATTCCATTCAGCTCGCGTTTCGTGCCGCAGCTCTCAATGGATCGGAGACAATAGATACCATTTCGGTGCCGGCTTCGAAATCGAGTAATCCATTCGAATTGAGCAGGCTTTCCTTGATCGTATTCGATTTCGATCAGGCCACCATCGATACGCAGAATCAGCACATGATTTCGCAGTTTGTCGCGAAGTCGTTCTATCCTTCCTCTACCGCGACCATTGTTGGTTCCACCGATGCTTTGGGCGAGCTTGTACACAATCAGGAACTTTCGACACAGCGGGCCGATAATGTGCGCAATCTTATTTTGGCCGATAAGCCAGACGCGCATATTACAAGCACGAAGGGAATTGGACCGTCGGATTTACTCTACGATAATCACCTGCCGGAAGGCCGCTACTATTGCCGCACCGTGAAGGTCGAGGTATCCACGCCGCTGGAATCCATTCTGACGGGGCAGCGCTGAGGCTCAAAGGAGCTTCGAAGGATTATGCTTTCGGATCTGTTCTATCTTATCTACGAGCACATCCCTTGCGTCCGTTAGATCCTTTTCGTCCCTTGCCGTAAAGCGACTAACCACCGGCGCATCGATATCCAATACCCCGAATAGCGTTCCATCGCTAAGAACGATTGGCAGTACAATCTCCGATTGCGATGCCGCATCGCACGCAATATGTCCCGGAAATTGATTCACATCGGGAACCCGAATGGTC
>JAKAIL010000025.1 GCA_021825235.1 Bacteroidota bacterium
TTCCGATCTTGCGATTCGCGAGATTGGCCTTCTCTCACCGGAATATTTCATCTATTGGGAAGAGGCCGATTGGTGCCATCGCGCCCGCGATGCAGGCTACATTTGCATGTATGAGCCAAAGAGCGTGATCTATCATAATTTCACCAGCGCCGCGCTGGGATATGAAACTGCGTTCCACATGTACATGCAGTACCGGAACTGTTTTATCTATGCGAAAAAGCACTATCACGGTTTTGATTCGCTCCGTTATTGGACGCTATATCCGATCTACATGGGCTATCGGTTTTTCTTCGATCTGCGCGCAAAAAATCCCAAAGCCGCAAAGGCCATTTGGTGGGGCGTCGTTGATTATTTTAAAGGCTATTGTGGTAAGCAGGGACTGAAAGAGCGAGGGTTTATCAAGTCATAAATTGCCAAGCGATTCCGAGAAAACAACTGGTTTCCCGCTTTCACGGGAATGACCGAGAGCGATTTTCTTTCGGCTCCATTCCATCCTTCATCATTCCAAAATTCATCATTCTCTTAAATGCCAACTTCACTCGTCACCGGCGCAGCCGGATTCATTGGTTCTCACCTTGTCGATTCGCTTCTGGAGCGCGGACATACCGTCGTCGCGTTGGACGATCTTTCCGGCGGGTTCCGCGATAACGTGGACTTGCGTGCCACCTTCATCGAGGCAAGCTGTGTCGATCACGAACGGCTCTCACGCCTGTTCCATGAGTACCAGTTCGATTACATTTTCCATCTCACTGCCTACGCCGCCGAAGGGCTCTCCCATTTTATCAAGCGGTTCAACTATACAAACAATGCGATCGGCACGGTGAACCTCATCAATGAAGCCGTTAACCATAATATCAAGCGGTTTATCTTCACAAGTTCCATCGCAGTGTATGGTAAAAACCAACTTCCAATGCGGGAAACGTTGACTCCGGCGCCGGAGGACTCCTACGGTATCGCAAAATATGCCGTGGAACTTGATCTCAAAGCTTCGCACGAAATGTTTGGGCTGGATTACGTTATCTTTCGACCGCATAACGTTTATGGCGAGCGGCAAAACACCGGCGATAAATACCGTAATGTGATTGGTATCTTTATGAACCAGACACTCGCGGGCGAGCCTTTCACCATCTTCGGCGATGGCGAGCAAAAGCGGGCGTTCTCTTACATTGGCGATATCGCTCCCATTATGGCGGAAAGCGCAACGCACGAAGGTGCCCGTAACGAAATCTTCAACATCGGTGCAGATACTGTTTATACGGTAAATACACTCGCTTCTGAAGTGATGCGCGCAATGGGTGGAAGTTCCGAGATCAAACACTTACCAGCCCGAAACGAGGTTGTCGATGCCTGGAGCGATCACTCCAAAGTTCAGCGCGTCTTTGGAACACCTCCTGAGACTCCCCTCTCCGAAGGACTTCGCCGCATGGCCGAATGGGTGAAGAAAACCGGCCCGCGGAAGTCCAAGCCGTTCGAAGGAATCGAAATCGAAAAGAACTTACCGCCGAGTTGGAGGCAATAAATTGTTAAAATCCGCGTCATTCAGATTCCGGCACTAATTGTTGTCTGGATTTTGTCCTGTCATTCGATATAGAGATAAATTCACGCCTCGATTGGTTCGAGGACGGACGAGGGCATCATTCCTGATGTGCTCGTACGTGCCATTTTTCACTAAATCATCGGAAAACAATGAACGAATTCGTCTTTCTCTATCGCGGTCCATCCAACAATAATTGGCAAGCTTCGCCACAGGAAATGGAAGCACAAATGAAACGCTGGCAGGACTGGTTCAGCCAACTCGGCCAGGAAGGAAAACTTAAAGATTGGGGCGCGCCGCTCCAGCGCGACGGCAAGCGCGTTGCAGCCGATGGCGTTATTACCGATGGGCCCTTCTCTGAGGGCAAAGAAATCATCGGTGGATTCTCCATCGTCAAAGCGAAGGATTTGGCCGAAGCAGCCGAAATTGCTAAAGGCTGCCCTCTCTTTTTGAACGGCGGTTCCGTCGAAGTGCGGCCCGTGCAAGCAATGTAAAGAAATCCTCGCATTAATACCATCGAATGATACAATAAGACAAATGCGAATAGATTTCAAAAACGCTGCTTCAGAAGCCGGTGAGGCGATGGCCGTATTTTCCAGGTATAGCCACACTACTCGGCTCGACAAGAAACTCACGGAACTTGTTAAAATACGCGCCTCGCAAATCAACCATTGTGCGCATTGCCTCGACATGCACACGGCCGAAGCAAGGCGCTTAGGAGAATCCGAGCGCAGACTGCATGTAGTTGCCGCCTGGAAGGAAAGCGGCATGTTCACGGACCGAGAGCGTGCCGCCCTCCGGCTGACGGAGGCGCTAACTCGTGTCAGCGAAATTGGGGTACCGAATGACCTTTATGAGGAAATCCGAGCGAATTTCGACGAGAAGGACTATATCGATCTCGTCATGCTCATCAATATCATCAATTGCTGGAACCGCATCACGGCTGCTCTTGCGATTGAGCCACCGAAATAATATCACCTTTTCAACACATCAACAATTACTATGAATGAATTTGTACTACTCTACCGCGGCGATAAGAACGCGTTCGCTGCCTGGCCGGAAAATCGCCCGCAGCAGGAAATCGATGCAATCCGCAAACGCTGGCGCGCCTGGTTCGATCGCTTAGCCGCGGAGGGCGCGCTTAAAACGATCGGCGTGCCGCTTCAATATTCTGGCAAGCACGTTGTGTCGAATGGAACCATAACTGATGGGCCATTCGCGGAAGGCAAGGAAATCGTGGGCGGCTTCTCCGTTGTGAATGCAAGCACAATCGAAGAAGCCGCGAAGCTCGCCGCCGGATGCCCGATTATTGCATTTGGCGGCGCAGTCGAAGTGCGACCGCTCCAGCCCATGTAACGAAAAAGGAACGTTTGTATTATGCACATCCTGAAGCAGCTCGTCGCCATTCTTCAAATCCTCGACCGGATTGTTGCCTCGGTTGTTTTGGGATGCGATTAACGTTCGCATCGTATGGACCAACAACATTATCATAGCAGCATCACAACAGCGGTAACTCCGAAGGAGGCAATGGAAAAAATCAGCCATGTCTCCGAGTGGTGGGCAAAAAATTATCGGGGGAAGTCCCGAAATCAGGGTGACGAATTCACCGTTCGTTTCGGCGAAACCTTCGTGAACTTTAAGCTCACGGAGGTAATACCGGAGCAAAAAGTAGTCTGGCACGTTACGGATTGTAACCTGCACTGGATTGAAGACAAAAAGGAGTGGAAGGATACCGACGTGGTTTTCGAGTTAAAGCCCGAAGGCACCGGCTCTCGTATCGACTTCACTCATCGTGGATTAGTGCCGGAAGTCGAATGCTATAACGATTGCGTTAAAGGCTGGAACGAATATATCGCCATAAGCCTGCCAAAACTGCTGCGCGAAGGCACGGGACTCCCGGCATGAGAATTCTTTACAGCCCTTTCAATATAGTAACTATCTCTGAAGGGAAATGTTACAGAGGCGCGCCCACGCAGTGCGCCTTTGTCATACATGAATAAACAATTCTTTTTTTTGAAGCTCCTTCCACCCCGCACATCGTTTACAAAAGATATGACACCGGAAGAGCGTGCCGTGATGCAGGCACATGCGGTGTACTGGACGCCGCACGTCGAAGCAGGAACAATGCTTGTCATGGGGCCCGTCGATGATCCTGCCGGCGGCTGGGGTTTGGGGGTCATTGGTGTGGAAACCAATGCTGTACTGGATGAGCTTTTACGGAACGATCCCGCTTCCGCCATAGGTCATTGGGAAGTCATGCCAATGCTCGGTATTAAATACACAGCATAAAACGATGGCCCAAACGATTGAGATTATTGCGAACCTTGCACTGGCCCTTTCCGTGGTCATCGCTGTTATTTTCGGAATTGCGCAAGTGAAGGCCGGCGAACGGGACCGAAAAGAGCGGCTCACGCTCGAAACATTGCGAGCGCTCAACACTCGAGAGTTTGCGGAATTGATTCATAAACTGCGCATATTTCCCGTCCCTAACACAATGGAGGAATTCCAGGCTTCGCCGGACGAGCAGCAAATCCTGTTCATTCAGTTCGGCCAGAACATGGAATCCATTGGGATGATGGTGTACGAGCGGTATATCGATCTTGCGCTCGTGGATAAAACGCTTGGTTCCTACGTCTCTACCATGTGGAATAAATACCGACCAATGATTCTGGACATGCGCGAAAAAATGCCGGACCCGTTTTTAAGCGAATATTTCCAATGGCTCGCCGAGCGCGTGGAAGAACGAATGCAAAATAGTCCACGTGAACCGTATTTTAAAAATCCTGACCAATGACATACCACGATGCATTAGTTGCATGGTGCTCACAATCTACCTCCAGACAATTTGAGCGTGATTTGAAGCTGATGTCCAAACGCGGTAAACGGATGTCGAAAATGCTCGAAGCAATGGAGTTGCTCCGGCTGGAGGAACCGTTGCCAGAGCGATTCGAGGATCATAAACTCTCAGGAGATTATATCGGCAGACGGGAATGCCCTATTGAATCCGATTGGCTCCTGGTATATCGTTATATCCAACAACGATGAAATCCGATTCGAGCGCACGGGTACCCATTCTGATATCTTCGAATAGAATTTGAATTGCTCAAAAAATGTCCCCCACTATTAACGCCGTCGTCGAGCACTTATTCCGCGAGGAAGCCGGTAAGCTTTCCGCCTCGCTGGCACGGGCATTTGGACTTTCCCGACTCGAAGTGGTAGAGGACATTGTACAGGATGCCCTACTCGCGGCACTGACGGATTGGTCCTTTCGCGGCATTCCCGAAAATCCAACGGCCTGGCTGCACCGCGTCGCAAAGAATAAGGCGATCGATCTCATCCGCAAGCGGAGCATGGAAGCGCGCGAAGCGGAAGAGATGCTTCCCGGATTAGTGGCTGCTTCCTACACACTTCAGTTCGAGCGGAATTTTCTTCCCGGTGAAATAGAAGATTCCCAACTGCGGATGATGTATGCCTGTGCGCATCCCGGCATTCCCATCGAATCGCAAATTGCGCTTATCCTCAAAACGTTGTGCGGATTCAGCGTGCGCGAGATTGCCAGCGCCTTTCTTACGCAGGAAGCCACTATTGAAAAACGACTCGGCCGCGCTCGAAAATATTTTCGCGATCATAATGTGACGCTCGATGCGCCAGCAAGCGCGGCTCTCCAGGACCGACGCAATGCTGTGCTTACGTCGCTCTATCTGCTTTTCAATGAGGGCTATAAACGGACGGAAAGCGAAGGGCTCCTCGACCGCGACCTTTGCCTCGAAGCATTACGACTGGCATTGCTTATTACAAATACCCCAACACTGTGCTCGCCCGAAGCATTGGCGCTTGTTGCACTTATGTCGCTGCTTGCCGCGCGTTTCGATACGCGCACGAATGCAAAGGGCGCAATTGTGCTGCTACCCGAACAGGACCGCTCCCAATGGAACCGGGAACTCATCCGGCGCGGCATGGCGTATCTCGCGCGCTCCGAACCGGACGTTTATACCTCCAGCTATCATCTGGAGGCTGGCATCCAATCGCTCCATGCAACTGCGGCGTCCTATGCAGAAACCAACTGGCCGGCCATTCTTGGGTTATATAAGCGGCTCTATCAACTAAAGCCGAGTCCGGTTGTGGCAATGCACATGTCCGTTGCCGTTGCCGAAGTTCACGGCCCGGAGGAAGCGATTCGAATACTAAATGCGATGCCACTTCCGGAACATTATCTCTACCATGCTATTCTTGGTAATGCAGAACTAAAAGCGGGCAAGAAAACAGAGGCCGCTAATTCCTTCGAACGCTCGATAGAACTTACAAGGAATGAGAAGGAAAAGGAACTGCTTCGAGCACGACTCGAAGCAATAAGTAACTAATGCACAATGCAGACCTTTCTCACCTCATCAATTCCCTCACCGGAAATGCGAAGAAAATAGACGCCGCTGGGGACATCGGCCACGTTGAGCGATCGCGGCCTGGATTCCCGCTTTCGCGGGAATGACCGAAGAAATGCTTTTTGGCAAACGCTTTCGGGAATGACATTCCGGCATCTTTTCGTTTGCGGTAACTCAAAACTCGGTACTCTGTACCGGGTACTTGGTACTCATAACGAATGGCCACAACATCACCATCCCAGCAGCTACTCGAAAAGATCGTCTCGCTCGCCAAGCGTCGCGGGTTTATTTTCCAATCGTCCGAAATTTATGGCGGCCTGAATGGCTGCTGGGATTACGGCCCGTTAGGCGTTGAGATGCTGCGTAATCTCAAGGAAGCCTGGTGGCGCGCGATGATTTCCCGCGGCGACATCGAAGGTTTGGACGCCTCCATCCTCATGCACCCTCGGGTTTGGGAAGCATCCGGCCACGTGCAGAATTTTTCGGATCCCATGGTCGATTGCCGCGAGTGCAAATCCCGCTACCGGGTGGACCATCTGTTCAGCGAGATGTCCGAGAAGCGGCTCAAGGCAATTTCGAAGGCTGCGAACCTCGAAAGCGCCCTGTCGCACACGCTGGTTATGGAATCGAAAGACCTGACGAAAGAGCAATTGGCCGAGGTCCTTACCAGCATGGTCGAAAAAAGCTCCACATTATTTGCGGAGCTTGTTGCGAAAGAACTCATCGCCTGCCCTAACTGCGGACGAGTGGGAATGCTCACCGAGCCTCGGAATTTCAACCTGATGTTCGAAACCTATATCGGCCCGGTAAAAGATGCTGCGAACGCGGTCTATCTTCGGCCCGAAACGGCGCAGGGCATTTTTGTGAATTTTATGAACGTGTGGCAATCCGCACGGCAGAAAATCCCATTCGGTATTTGCCAGATCGGAAAATCGTTCCGAAACGAGATCAACACCAAGAATTTCCTTTTCCGCACCCGCGAGTTCGAGCAAATGGAAATGCAGTTCTTCTGCAAGCGCGGCATGGACGAACATTTGTTCGAATCCTGGCGCGAAACGCGCTGGAACTGGTGGCTCGCGCTCGGTATGCCAGAACACAAGCTCCGCTTTCATCCGCACGAAAAGCTGGCCCATTATGCCAAAGCCGCTGGCGATATCGAATTCGAGTTTCCATTTGGCTTCGGCGAAATCGAAGGCATTCACAACCGCACCGATTTCGATTTAACACGCCATCAGGAATTTTCCGGCAAAAGTATGCAGGTGCTCGATGACGAGACCAAGGAGAAATACACCCCCTATGTCATCGAGACGGCAGCCGGTGCTTCGCGCGGTTTCATGGCCTTCCTCTGCAATGGCTATAAAGAAGAAACCGTGAATGGAGAGCAACGGACAGTCTTGCGATTGCACCCGTTCCTCGCGCCGATTAAGGTTGCCGTACTGCCGTTGGTTAATAAAGATGGGATGCCGGAACTCGCCCAATCACTCGAGCGCGATCTCCGAAAAACAATGCGATCCTTCTATGATGATTCCGGCGCGGTAGGCCGGCGCTATCGCCGCATGGATGAAATTGGGACGCCCTTCGCCGTCACCATCGATTCTGACACGTTGCACGACCAAACGGTTACCATCCGGGAACGCGATTCGATGCAGCAAGTTCGGATCGCCATGGGACAGGTGAAGTCCTATATCGCTGAACGAATTACGCTGTAATTTCTGTGGACGGACCGTTCAAGCAGGGCCAGGGTCATTCGTTGATAACACTGTGGCCCGATGGTCGGGCGCAGATCCTAAAAACCAAAAGCCGCAGCACGGGAGGCTGCGGCTTCGAGCTATTGCAATCGAGCACAGTAGTTATTTCTTCTTAGCGGCTGCAATGCAGTCCTTCTCATCCTTCTTAGCATCGGCAATCGCTTTGTTACGAGCTTTGGCCGCATCGCGCAATGCATCGGTCCGCGCTTTCCCCTTCTTCGGAGCAGCTTTTACCGCGGCGTGATACGTCGCCTCCGCGCTTTTAACAGCCGTATGATACGCCATCACACATTTCTTGATTGCCGGATTCGCTGGGTGGGTCTTGGCCTGAACAGACGACGCTGGCAATAACAGGAAAGCGAGCGCTATGACGATCACACTGGAGATCAGTTTCGTGAGTAGTTTCATAATGGTTGAGTTAATTGGTTAAAGGGTCATCATGCAACGCATTAATTTTTACAGCAATTCCCGTGTTACTCTTCTGTGACTATCCGCCGCCGCAATATCTATATTGCTCTCGCAGCTGTTCTCGCACTCCTTGCCTTTCTTGCGTGGGATGTCGAGCGCGGCCTGCCCAGCGAAGAAGAACTCGAAGCTCCTCATGCTGACATCGCCACCCGCATTATTTCGACCGATGGGGAGCCTATCGATCAATTCTTTGTCAAGAATCGCACGAACATCCATCTCCGCAATGTTCCTCCGTTCCTCATCAAAGCACTCATCGCGACCGAGGACCGGGATTTTTACCATCATTGGGGTATCGATATCTGGGGCAACATTCGTGCATTCTTTGCAGACTTGGTAAGCCTTCGGGCACGCGAAGGGGCCTCCACGATCACACAGCAACTGGCAAGGAACCTTTATCTTAATCAAAAGAAAACGCTCATCCGCAAACTGCGCGAAGCCATTACCGCCGTTCAAATTGAACGATGGCATACGAAGAACGAGATCCTGGAAATGTATCTCAATGTCACCTTCTTTGGGCGCGGAACGTATGGCATTCAGGCGGCGAGCCAGGCATATTTTGGTAAAGATGTAAACCGCCTTGCTCCCGCGCAATCCGCCTTCCTGATAGGTCTTTTGAAAGGTCCGGCAGACTATGACCCGGATATTGATTATGATCGCGCTGTGGCACGCCGTAATACCGTGATCGATAATATGATAGCAGCAGGCTTCCTTACGGCATCCGATGCTGCAAAGATTAAGAAGGTCCCGCTCAAAGTAAAGCCGTATGTTGGGTATCAGGGTATAGCGCCTCATTTTGCGGAAATGGTCCGCCAACAGTTACAACGAATGCCGGAGTTGCAAGGCTATGACATTTACCGTGACGGCCTTATTGTATACACCACGTTAAACGCTAGTATGCAGCGTGCCGCTAATCGGGCGGTCACGGAACATATTTCGGACTTCCAAAAGAACATCGTGAACAAAAGCTGGAACTGGACCCGCCACAAAGCGGTGCTCGATTCTGCGCTTATGTCGGCTATTCGCAATTCTCCCGATTATCGAGCAGCATCCTCATCGGAGGAAGAGGCTGCCGTGGCAAAACAGTTTTATGCAGATAAAGACTTTGTCGATAGTATAAAGCAAGAAGAACTCCGCTTGCAGGCCGGGCTTGTGTGCATAGACCAGGGAACTGGTGCAATTCTCGCGATGGTTGGCGCTTCCAATTACAAAGAGGAGCGATACGGCTTAAACCATGCCACGCAAATTTATCGGCAGCCGGGTTCCTCCTTCAAACCGATTGTCTATGCTTCGGCATTCGAACGAGGCGCGACACCGGAATCCTTGGTTTCGAACGAGCCCTTTACGAGTGGCAATTGGCACCCGCACAATTTTGCAGGGGAAGCGGAAGGCGGTTCCGTCACAATTCGCTATGCGTTGGAGCAATCGGTAAATCTTGCGGCGGCGCACACGATCGAGGAACTTACTTCCGTATCCGATGTCATTAAGTTGGCCAAAGAAATGGGTATCCATTCCTATATCCCGCCCTATCCTTCGATCGCCTTGGGAACTGCTGAAGTCAGTCCGCTCGAACTGACCAGCGCGTATTCCGTTTTTGCCAACGACGGCGTTCGTGCCCAACCATACGATATTATTCGGGTAGAGGACCGCAATGGAAAGATCCTCTATCAACATAAGCCAAGTTTTGAGAATGTACTTGCACCCCGAATTTGCCACGAAATTACTTCGGCTCTGGAGGACGTCATTTTGTACGGAACCGCTCGGCGCGTTCTCAATTATTTCCGTTATCCCGCCGCAGGCAAAACGGGCACAACGCAAAATTATGCAGATGCATGGTTCATCGGTTATACACCGGAATACACAACAGGAGTCTGGGTTGGGTTCGATGATCGCCGCATTACCTTTACCGGCCCCAATGGCCAAGGTGGGCGCGCCGCAGCACCCATCTGGGGTAAGTTTATGAAATATACGTATGATGCGCTTCATCCGCAAATTGAATATTTCAACACCAGTTATCCCGGCGCACCTAGTCCCATCGATACCACGTCGAAAAACGATACGCTTCCCTCTGCTCCCAATGCAACGAAAGTCGATACGCTACGTCCTCCGGGAGAATTTTAACAGAAGCTCGGTAATGGTTTTATAAACTCTCGATCACAGCAGAGTAATTATTTAAACATTTTGCTGCGATAATTTTGCGTCCCAAAGTTCGTGCAACGGAATTGGACCGTTCACGATCTCCATTTTCAAATCGTTACCTTTTTCCGAACTGATGTTTTTTCGCTACTGCCGGCCATTGGCTTGCGGATTCGTTGCTCTGCTATTTCCTATCCTTGCTCACGCATCCTCGATAACGGGCACTATTATCGACGCCGATAGCCATTCGCCCTTGCCGGGCGTCCGCATTGCCGTTGTTGGAACGCATACCGGTGCAATCAGCGGCCTCGATGGCACATACATAATCCGGAATCTCCACGCCGGAAAATATTCGCTCCACATCACCTACTCCACGTATCGCGATACGAACGTGAAGGTAGATTTGGCGAGCGAGGATGCGATGGACACGGTCGATGTTGCGCTCCTGCCCTTCACGATGTCCGGTGGCAATGATGTAACGGTGAGTGCCAAAGCGGAAAACGGCTCTGACGTTAGCACTCTTGAGCGAGTACGGACTTCAGAAAACGTTATCAATGCAGTGTCTGCCCGTAGTATTGAAATTTCACCGGACATCAACGTTGCCGATGTCTCGCAACGTGTTTCGGGCGTCTCCATGACTCGCGCCGGTTCGACCGGTGCCGCACAATACGCCATTATCCGTGGAATGGATCGACGGTACAACTACACCACGGTCAATGGCATAAAGATTCCCAGCCCGGATAACAAAAATCGTTATGTTCCCCTCGATATTTTCCCATCCGAGCTACTGGACCGATTGGAGGTGTATAAGACCCTCACTCCTTCGATGGAAGGCGACGCTATCGGCGGCGCAATGAACTTAGTTCTGAAGCAGGCGCCGGACCACCTGGTGCTGAATGCAAAAATTGCTTCCGGCTACGATGGTCTCTTCTTTTATCAGAAATTCAACACTGTCGATTTTCATGCTTCCTCCGAATCGCCGCGCGTGCAGTTCGGGAATGATTATACGGCACCGCTTTCCGCATTCCCGCTCTCGAATTTCAATCCACAGCAAATTCAAGCCCCGGCGAACCAATATTATGCGTTGACCTATGGGAACCGGTTTTTGGATAACGATGCCCTCGGCGTCATTGTCAGCGGAACCTACCAGCGCAATGCGCGTGGTGCCAACTCCATTTACTTCCCAACGACGGCCGACCAAGCTACGAGCCTCCCCTACCTCACCGATGAAGAGTACCGGACCTATAGCACGATGCAAACCAGAGAAGCGGCCATGGCGAACATCGACTATCGCGCGGACCCAAATAATACGCTCCAGCTCTTTGGAATGTATGCAAATTTGAATGCGCTCGAACAGCGCGACAATTCCGATACGGTCCTCGGGCTTGGTTGGCCGCAAAGCGTCCGCATCGATTACAGCCGGCGAACGGAAGAGACCGATCAGGCGATCGCCAATGTAACTCTTTCCGGCAACGACGACATTTGGGGTAAAGACCTCGAAGCCGATTGGCATCTTGCATACTCCCGAGCAATTCTCGATCAGCCGGATCGCTCCACGCTTAATGTCTATGGAGAAAACAGATTCGATTCTGCCACGGGGACTTATGCCCATGAACCTTTTTACGTTAATTCGAGCGCCGGGACGGGTAGCCCGCGAACGTGGACGACGAGTGACGACCAGGATAAGAGCGTGTACCTTACGCTCAAATCCACCGAAGGTCTATTCGAATTTCCTATCGAATTGTCCTACGGCGGAATGTATCGCTTGAAAAATCGCACGGCCCATTATGATAACTACGAACTCCACCCAAACAACAGGAACACGCTGCAGACCTATAACGGTAACGTTTTCATCGATACATTCACGGTGTGGAATCCCGGCGGAAGCGCGCAGGACCCTCTAAATTACACCGCGCATGAAAATGTTGGGGCGGGTTTTGCGCAATTCAACTTTCAGGTCGGCAAAGTTCAAACGATCGGAGGTGTGCGGCTGGAGTCGACGGATTTCGGATGGGAATCGCAAGTGCCGCCGACAACTGCCGGGAAAACCGGGTCCATCCAATATCTGGATGTCTTGCCGTCGATTGGTTTCAAGTATAATTCCACGGAGAATCAGGATTGGCGGCTTTCCTATTTTAGTTCAATCAGCCGTCCCAATTTCTATGAAGTGATACCAAGTAATCCGGTACCGACCGAAAGCTTCGATTTTATTCCCAATCCGTACCTGAACCGAACGCAGGCGCAAAATTTCGATCTGCGGTGGGAATATTTTCCCGGCGGTCTCGATCAGGTGCTGTTCGGTGCGTTTTATAAAAATATTCAGGACCCTATCGAATATTCGGTCGTCGATTCGCTTACGGTGACATATATAGAACCAAAAAACCAGGGAAATGCCACGAATTTTGGATTCGAGGCGGATATTCGAAAATATTTCTCCGATTTTGGGATCGAAGCGAACTACACGTACACCAATTCGAAGATCACGACCGAAAAAGTTGTATTAGCGAACTTCACACCCCATGAGGAACTGCAAACGCGCCCTCTACAAGGACAATCGGAGAACATCGGTAATCTTTCGCTTCTTTACAAAAATTATGAAGCCGGCGTCGATGGCCAGCTTTCTGCCGTCTACACCGGTCCTGCGATTGTGGCCGTCTCCGAGTATAAAGACAATGACGTTTGGCAAAACGATATTTTTCAACTCGATTTTTCTGCAGAGAAAAAAATTTTCGCCGGGTACTCCCTCTATTTCAAGGTGACCAATATTCTGAATACGCCACTTGAGGAAACGATTCACCGCACCTACCAGCAGGGTGCCTATCCGATAAGCAATCAAACTTCGGGACAAGATTACCTTGTGCGCAAAGAATATTACGACCGCAATTTCGTGCTCGGAATCCATTTCAGCCTTGAATAACCACAGACACCAATTTGAACTTTTTGCTACAATCATTTCTAAACAAACCAATGAAAACATACAACCGCATTCTTCTGGCGGGTTCCGCACTGATGCTCTTTGCGATAGCGTCCTGCAAGAACTCGCCGACCAGTGTGAACGTCTCCGCTCCGCAGCGACAAGTTGGGCAGAGCATCACATCGGATACATTATCGGGGGCCATCAAGGGAACCCTCCTCACAGGGAAGACCTATTACTTCAAGAACGATATACAGGTCAATGCCGGCGATACGCTGCTCCTGCAAAACAATGTTCACTTGATCGCCTTGCCGCCGGCAGACCCAACCCAAGCGGCAACGCCGGGCCCGCAGATCAGCGTCTTTGGCACCTTCATCAGCTTGGGTGCAAAAGGAGCCGAAAACTGGATCACCGTACCGGACGATCGCAAAACCTACCTTGGGCTCGATAGCGGCCTCTGGGGCGGCATTCAGTTCGATGCAAATAGTGGCGATTGCATTATCAAATGGACGCACATCGAGTATGTTGGAGGTCCATCCGGACCCAATACCGCGATCGTCCCCAACGACGATCACCGGTTCGCGATTTGGTATCACAATGTCAATGGCCACGTCATCCTCGAGGACTCCTGGATTCATGGCTCCGTCGATGACCCGGTGCGCGTCAGCGGCGGCCATATCAGTATGTTCCGTAACACGTGGGAACATTGTGGTTCCGACGGGGGCGACGGACCGAACATTAAGAGCGGTGTCACCGGCGACATTGCCTATAATCTCTTCATTGGTAACTGTACGAATGGCGCCAAGCTGTCGAACTTAGGTGGCGCAAGCGTCCAAACCGATGTAAACATCTACAATAATACGTTCGTCAACTGCGGCTTCCGGACCGTTGAGGCCGGTCGTGCGGGTTCGACAAATATCGAGCAAGGCGCGCGTGGCACCGAGTATAATAACCTTATCGTCAATTGCAAGACTGGCTTCCGGCTCGTTGGCAATCCGGTTGCGGATACCGCGCACACCTACTACGATTACCAATACTACTACGGCCAGAGTGATTCGATTGTGCTCGGATTTTATCCTAATTATTTGGGTGGAATTGCAGTACCCAAGCCGCATGACGTAGCGGGACCCACTGGTGCGAACGATCCCATGTTCGTTAATTACAACGTTAATCTGATCGATTTCAACTCATTTCATCCCTTCGAACCCCAGCCGGATAACGTGGAGCCGCCCTACATGAACCTGGTCGCAGCGGACGCCAGTCATGTTTGGAACTTCCGCCTGAAACCAGGTTCTCCCTGCATTGGCAAAGGAACGACGACCGTTCCAGCCGATGCCCAAGCCGGTGGAGTCCAGATTCCTATGCCGAATAACGTTCCTATCGGTGGCGATTTCGGTGCCGATCAGCAGGGGCTTGGGGCCGATATGGGGTGCTATCAATCCGACGGATCAGGGAATCAACATTAAGCTCGATTCGCCTGAAATGAAAAATCGAATCACCATAGCGGCCGCCCTTGCGGCCGCTATGCTTTCATTAGGCCTTGCCGCCTGCGGGCAGAAGCCAAGCGACCAGGTGGAATTTTCCTTTGTCGTCGTCGGTGGCTGCCGCATGGCAACGCACGATACCAACACGGCGACGAATCCGAGCACCGCGAATATCGTCCAAATGGACCGCACGCTCGAAGAGATAACCCATCTCGATCCGAAGCCGAAGTATGTTATCTTCATGGGCGATGAAATTTATGGCTACCAGGACGATGGCAACAAACTCGCAGCGATGCTCGAAGCATGGCGAACACATTGGGAAGCTTCGCCTGCTGCAAAAGACGGCATCGAATTGATCGCCGTTCCCGGTAATCACGAAAGCCAGGGGCCGTTCGACGAGAATGGAAAGCGCCATGCGTATCTGGCTGCCGAGCAGGCGTTCGTCCGGGTTCTGGCTCCGTACATCAAAGGCGATAACGGCCCCCACGCCGGAGGGCCGGACAGCCTCGAAACTGACCAGAGCCGGCTTACCTATTCCTTCAATTACCGGGATACCCACCTCGTAATCCTGAATACCGATCCCGTCGGCCAGGATTCTCATGTTCCCGTACACTGGGTGGAAGCCGATCTTGCACAGGCCCGAAAGGACAGCATGAAACACATTTTCGTGATTGGCCATAAACCGGCTTTCGGCTTCGATGGCGCAATGGGCTTGGCCGGCGAAAACCGCACACCGCTTTGGGCCGCCTTCGAGGCGAATCATGTAGAGGCAATGCTCGCTTCGCACTTCCATGTCTATTCCAGTTTCCAGCCGCATCATGCCAAGACCTGGATGGTCATTTCCGGCAATGGCGGAAGCCCGCTCGAGGACAACCTCCGGCCCGATCAGCAATACTATGGCTTTACGCTGGTGACCGTCTATAACAGCGGCAAGGTGATCGCGAAAAGTTACGGACGCAATTTCCCGCCCGGCCCGGGCGGCTATGCGGCGCCTGATCCTGCATCACAATATCCCACTACTGTTCGCGACTCGGTAGATATAACCTGGAAAGACTAAGCAGACAAAAACACGTTTTTTAAGCGCACTTCCACCGCTTCCCATGTCATTTCGTAAGGCAAGACTTGCATGGCCTGCATGCGGTCGATGGTTTTGATCTTGCTCATTCGCCGCAGCATCGGCCGGGCCGCCTTCACGATTTTCTCCCTATCGAAATCATAAAGGGTGATGAGTTGCATCATGTCGATAAAAATATTGGTGCGCGATACATCCTCTTTGCCGAGGTGTCGCGTTTTGTATTTGAGCAGAGATTCCGTGCGTGAGATAAGGTCGCTCCTGCTTTGGTTGAGCAATACGAGAATTTCTAAAAGGATGGCAGCCAGTTCGTAGCCGGCGTAATCCCCCTTGAAGCTTGGGTATTGCTTCATAAGCCGCGCATGGATGGCCCCTGGCTTTTCATTCCGTTTGAACTCGGCATCTGTGACGGGCCGATTTGTCCAGAATTCCGCGTGGCCCAGGAACAGCCTCCATAGATGGCGCGTCACTTCCGTCTGCGTGGAGAAGTCGTGACGGGCCAGAATTTCCCGGTCCAATTCATACGCCGCACCAAACGCCTTCGTGTGCATGAGCAGCAGAAACCGCCAAACTTGGAACGAATACCAATCCTGACCGCCGGAATCGAAGAGGTCCTCCGAGGAACTCACGATCTGTTTCGCATCCTCATAGCGTTTCATCTGCACCGTGCAAAGCAGGCGCGAAAGTGCATTCCGGCTTTTGCGGGAGCGGTTGGAAAAAAGTGGATAGGCTTCGAGCAGACGGTCCATTTCATCGCAAATTGCGAGCGCTTCGTCATAGTCCGTGGTCACCTGCTCGGCTTTTTTGCGAAGCATGAGCAGCGCCTCCTGCAACCGAAACGTACCGTGCTTCTGGACTATAGGAGTAAGCTCACGAATGGCCGGGCGTACAATCTTGAGCAGTTCCGGATGTTCTGCGCCGCTTTTGGCAAAGACAATCTTTACGCGGTCCATCATCTCATTTGCACGATCGAGCGCGAGTGCCCTGGCGCGCAATATCCCAACTTCCGTAGCAATCCGGTCGTAGTTCTTCTTGTCACCGGAAAGAGCGTTCCAGGTAAGCAACGCCGTAGCGAGAGAGATCGCAGTGGGCCATTCTTCCAGTATCTTTGCTTCTTCGTATAACTTGCCCGATTCCGCAGCCGCCGTGAAGGCCGCGCCGAGCCGCATGATAATGCGAATGCGCGCGTGGGATAAATCCAGCACAAGAAGACGGCGGGCGTACTCCGAATATTGGTCCTCGGGAAGCTCGATCTCCTGCACGGCTTCGAGCAGCATGTTCTTTACGTTCGAAAGCACCCGTTGGAAGATCCGCTCATCCATTCCGAGCGGCGTAAAAACGTCCTCATCTCGCACCATACCGCGAGTTTTTTCCACGATCCGCCGGCAGACCCGAGCCTCTCGCGAATCGGAATGTTCGTACCACTCCAAAATTTTTTTTGAACCCAGCGTACGGACAATTTCGCTCAATTCGAGCACTTCGATTAACGTTTTTGAGCTGTTTTGGGCCATCGTACGTCTTTAAGAAAGAAATTCGATACGGACAAAATGGGCAATTCTGTCCGTGATAAATTCAAAAGTGCCCCATATTTTCGCAGAAGTTAACATGGTGGTGGGGTCTGGGATAAGCCCCCCTCGCCCTTGAAGTTCAAAATCATTAGAAAAGGATTTGTCCAATGAAGCTAATACTCGTTTTCGCGTCCATCTTCGCATTCCAGCAATTTAACTCTAATACTGCTGTCAGGGCGGTACTACCGTCCGGAGCAGACACCTGCTATACGTTCACGGTCGATAACGCGTCCTCGGATTCCCTGGGCGATGTGACCATTAACGGGGTTTCGAACTATGCAGACTTTTACGTCACAGCGACGGGCACATACCAGCAAACGCTATGCTTTGCGGCCGTTTCCGCGACCCTTGCCGGAACAACCGTTCCCTTTCCGAACTCGGCGAACATTCAACTTGCGAGTGGGGATTGGATTACCCTTGCCTGGTCTTCGCCTAATCTCGTAGAGATCACCAACAGGACAAAAGCAAACACCCCAGTGCAATGAACAAGTTTTTCGGAAAAGTAGCGGGCGTCGGAGATTCCGAATGCTACCGGCGGAAAGCGAACGCTTCCCGTTCCCTGCGTGCATTGACCTGTTACGCAGGGTGCGCCTGCTATTTTTCCGGAGTTTTTTCCAAACCCGTCCGCCGGCCAAACCGTGTGTGTGAAATACGCTCACGATTTGGGACCGGCGGCGGATTCTATCAACATAATAGTAAACGAAGATGAGTAAACAACAATTCAACCCGAGTCCGGGCGGGAGAACCGCCCGATGTAACCACGCGGAACGCATTACGCGTTACGCATCACGCATTACGAGCCTGGCGTGGAGGGCCGGAGCTGGCATTTCGGTCTTCATGGCAGTGCTGCTTCTGGCTTTTGCTTCAAAAGCCCAGCAGCCGCAAACGCCGAGCGCGGCAACCGTCCAATCGAATGGTACCCATTACAATTGGGTGCCGTATACCGGTGAAGAGCCCGGTCTTGAAAATCAATGGTCAGCAGAGAATGTGGGCACACCCGCACTAACAGCTGCACCGTCCGATACAAGACGTGGCAATGCGGGGTTATCAGATGAGAATAGCGATGCCGTTTTGGCGGGGGGCGATATGTTCGTTCTTGCCATTGACAAACCCGGTGACGTTCTGCAACCCGTGCAAATGCACTGCGCCGATAATCCTGGTACTGCGGAGTATGTATCGAATTATCAAGGCGTGAACTTGTGGAGAATCAACCCTGCCACCGGGGCTATTCGCTCTGGGTATCCAAAGCGGTTGGATGCACATGAAGGGGTGTGTTCCCTACCTCACTTAGTAGTTACCAATAGCGGGAATGTCATGGCCGTTTGGAAAGAATCCGGCGGCGGGGGCGGTTATGATCAAATCTGTGCGCGCTACATCACCGTGGGAACCGATGGACTCAGCGTTGTCTATACTGTCGCTGGTTCCTGGGCATATCACAACATCCGGGAACTATCGGTTGCATCGAGCAAAGGAGGAGTAGATGACGCGGCAGTCATTTTCCGAGACAACATAGGACCCAATCACGATCAAATATGGGGTCAACGATTCGACTATGCTGGCGCCACTTATTGGAATGGCGGCGCGCCGTTAGAAATCGACAACGCCGCTGTAAACAGCGGCAAATGGAACCCTGTTATTTCCTGGAATGAAATCCGAGGCCAGTTCGACATGGCGTGGGGGGATAACGTCTACTTGATACAGATTCCTCCGACTGGCCCAGCAGTGATTATGGTACAAGCTGTAACCCTGACAGGTAGCGCACTCGTCTATGGTTCCGGCCCGACAAGCATTACAGGCCCTACACTGGATGATCCGGCAGGGGGTGCCCCATGCGAGTTCTACATGTGCAGTCCCGCAGGCTTCACGAACGGCGGCCCAAGTGACTTAGGAATAACCATGTTCTTCTATCGCGATGGCGCTACCGACTTACGCTGCACGGGAGCGCTGCTTAACGGAATGGGAGCAGCAACGATTTATAATCGGGACCTTAATGCCACCATTCCTACGGGCTATCCTTGCTCGATGACCAAGCGCACCGTCTCGACAAGTCCTCCGAAAGAGGACTTGGTTATCGTCTACGATAACACGTTCACGGCTCTTCCTGGATGCCCGGGTGCTGGTCCCGGTGTTGGGATCTGGGCGGATTACGTTGACCTTTCTGTCGTAGCCGGAGCATTGCCAGCAAGCTACTCCGGAGGAGCAACTAATTCCGTGCTGTTTCGAAGTGTTACGGGAATAAATCCATACGGGATGTGGGTCGCCGTACCAGATATCGGTCAAATCGATGGCTACGGTATCAGCTTTAGTCCATTTGCCTTTATGGCTGCTTGCTTTAATCCGCTTCAACAGCTCGCAGTTCGGAACGGTGGGACGGATACCTATTTCTCGGGTGTAGCGAGCGCGGGGAACTTTCCAATTTTTTATTATCAATCCGGTCTTGCTAACCCCGCACCCTACCCATGGTCACATGATTACGCCAATCTTTTAGACCCTGAAACCAACGACCCAAGACGGCTTGATATGCCAGGTGCCACCTATGATGTTGCATCGTACGCAACAGGATCGGTCTTTCCGTTCCTTGCAAATGGCCCCGCTCAAGCTGGTATAGAGGATCAAACCTGGGACATCGATCCGAATACGGCGGTGCTTGATGGCGCCTCGGCTACCGTCTACTCCGAAATCACGGTTAACACCGGGTACTCCGATATTGTCCTGGGAAGTGGCACGAACCATTGGAAAATAACGAATGCCAATGGTGCAAACGGTTCATACTATCAACCAAAGTGTGCCATCTATTACGACGCTGGGTCAGGCCACTACATGGCGCTTGTAACTTATATCCACGAACTGTACGTTGGTGCATCGCAATTTGAGGATGTCACAGTCGATCTGACAAATGGAACAGTGACGGCGGACCCATTAGGAGCAATCGACGGCCCTGCCGCGAACGAGACATATCGAAATTGGGCTATCGTTGCCGACAACAGTGCTACCCCTACCAATTTCGTTTGCGTCTATGGCGGCGATTACGGCGTTGCCGGCACGAATGACGAGGGCAGCGTGCGTAGCGTTGGTTACGGCGGAGCAGCAAGAATTTGGGGACCGAATACGATAAGAGCATACGTCTCCGGTTCTTCCATTGATCAGGTTCGCGCATGCTATAATCCGGACCCGACGAATTCGGGAGCATACGTCATTTGGCGAGAGACACCTCACCCGGTACCAAGTGGTCTGAATGCTGGATTTGGGTTAGAACTCGTGAACTCCGCCCTTGGACCTGCAATCTACGGAGGTCTAACGGCCTATGGTAATCCAAATTCGCGTGAGAATGCATGTATTACAGCAGGCGCAAATCCCCCCGGGAACCCGGGGCCACCATATTGGGCCTTCATGGCATGGGAAGACGAAGGTATTGGCACCATACAACCCATGCGGATCTACGCCGACGCATTTACAAATACCTGTGCATATTGGCCAGGCGCTTCTAATCTGAACGGCGTGCTGATTAGCGGTGGCGCGCCGTACGAGGCGCACCATCCGGATGCGATACCGAATCCGGAAAATACCGCGTGGCCAATGGTTGCATACGATCAAGATGCAACATCCACGAATGGGGTCAAGGCTATCACGATCCAGAATCTGAATCTGGCTTTAGTACCGCCATACAACGGAACTTTGGTTCTCGCTTCACCAGATCCCACCCCGGCCCTGCCGGATGACGGCGCGTGTTCTTGGACAATGGACGATGCGAAGTGGAGCTTGCTTGGCTTCATGCAGCGAAGGCCAAAACTGGTTGCCCTCGATGCCGACTCAAGCGCATTCCCTTACGATCGTTCCGGAACCTACGCGAATTTGAATCATTGGGTCATGTGCGTGTATGAAGCCGAAGCATACAATCTCTACGATCCTGGCAATCTCGGACCTGGTGGTGTTGCTCCGAGTTATGGTCTTTCGGGTAACTACCTTAACATGTGGCTCGCCGAATACAATCGTTCCGGCGCGCCTATTAGTGGCTATTTGCAGAACAATATCGTAGCGCGGGTAGTGAATCCAAATCTATCGGCTGGGGTTAGTCCCACAGAACCGCTCATTGGCGGTAAGGTAGCGGTATTTGCAAATACCAATGCCCAGGACCTGGTAGGAGTAACCTATAGCCTTGAGCTCGGACCGATCGCAACGTGCCTGGACTATGTAAATACGGCTCAAACAAATGCGATTGTGCGGACTAACCGCATCATACCGTGTTACTATGCGCAACCGGGTATATTCGGCGCGCTGTTGAATGGCACATGGCCCGCGCCTGCCCTGGGCTCCTATACGACGGCACCTCTGCCAACCCCAGAGTATCTGAATACTTCCTGGTTCCCACTGGTGCTGTACCCGGCAGTCGGTTCGCCAGATGTTCCCACCGTTCCCCCTGGTCCTTATGTCTGGTTTGTCGATCCAGCCGTTTCTCCGACTGGTTCGCCATCAATCACGCTTAACCCAGAATGGCCAGAGCCAGCGCCTGTTATGATCGATTACTACGGTAACAAAAGCAATGAGAATCGTCTTCTGGCCACCGCGCATGTGGAGGCCAATGGACTGGGCGCATGGCCGCTGAGCCTTCCGGACAGTTGGGGAAACATGGGGATCGGTGCTCCCGTCAACCAGGGTGTTGGATTTAAGCACTCGACGCATGGCGCTTCCAGTGCCAGCGATGCACTGTCGGTTTCGCTTGACGATAATCCAGTATCGTCTTCCGAGACGGCAACGATTTCCGGCATCCCGGGGCGCACCGCGTACGTGCGGATCCTCGATGTTCTGGGCCAAACGGTCCAGAAATCGGATCCGGTAACCATTTCTGCACGCGGGGCAACCCTTTCGTTCGATGTAGCGAAATGGCCCGCCGGCACCTATATTATCGAAGCCATTGGTGACGAAGGCTCGCATGCCAATGCGATGCTGACGGTCTCGCATTAATTTAATTCGCAACTACCGCCGGACCCTGGCCCGGCGGGGTTTTCTTCCTTTCAAAGAATTTTATAACCAACGCTTTTGGCGTTTTACCTAGCATGGACAACCCCAGAACCATCGATTTTCGCTCGGTTCAGCGATGGACGCTTACCTGGCTGATTATTATTTTCTCAATTCTCATTATCAATCTCCCGAGCGGACGCGCTCAAACGTGGACTAAACTACCTGTTCCCTGTCCAGGGTTTGGAGGGTTTCCCTATACATATTTCATTACTCCGAGCTATGGATTTGTCTTCTGCAATGGGTCCATCTCCGATTTATACCGAACCGTGGATTCTGGCAATAGCTGGCAACCGGTGTGGACCACCTCGGGGATCTTGAGTCAGATGGAATTTCTTAACCCCGCGCACGGCTATTGCACTAAGATGAGTCTTAATTTGAAGGGTGGAGGAATCTACGAGACAAATGATTCCGGATTGAGCTGGACTAAGATCACACTGGGGACCAACGATTTTACAAGTCTTTATGCTGTGGATAACAATGTCTTCGCAATCGAGGACAGCATGGGATTGTATCAATTAGTTAGAACAACAAATGATGGTCAGGAATGGAATGTATTGTTTTCCACTGCCGATGGTTTGGCAGGGCTAACGGGAAACCGTGAAAATTTAGTCGTTCTGCAGTCGCCGTACAAACTAATTTATAGTACCGATCAGGGAATGTCCTGGCGTAACCAGCAAGATCTTGTTGGCTACTCGCTTGCGCTTGTGTCAATACCACATTCATGCGTTTTGTTAGGGACATCTGGGAACACGGGCCTTTGGGATTCTATTTCCATTTACCGCTCCGAACCGCCCTTTCAATCTTGGAATAGGGTTCTTGACAGTCAGGAGGTCGCCTCGTGGCTAAGTGTTGACGGTTGTGATGCCTATGCGTATTACGCCGGTGAAGACACTGAAAACCACAAGGGTTTGATGCGTTCCACCGACGGAGGGAGAACGTGGCAGTTCGTTAAATCGCCCGTTTCTCCTGAATGTGACGATGCCGCCGGAGCGGTTTCCGAAATGATTATTCCGCCACATCGTTCTGGCTTTTTGTACTTCTTTGCTGATTCAACTTACGCGGACCCCTATTATCATCTCTACCGTTGGATTGACAGTACCCTTCTGCAGGAGAAACCGCTCCTTTCTTTATCGCTTCAGGCCGTAAAAGGTACTTCAGATCCAATTTATGTATGCGATACGGGCCGGCTTCAAATGGTGTTCGAGAACATGTCTTGTGAACATGCGAATTTCGACTCGCTTTCCGTTGCAGGCTTAGACTCGGGTTCCTATTATACGGAGAAACGTTACCATTCCTGCGGCACGATTGCCGATACGGTGCTCATTACCATTCTCCCTGTGCGCCCCGGCACGTTCCCACTTACGCTTACTTTCCATTTCGTTGACGATAGCTACGAACCGATGGATACTTCGTTCCGGGCTACGATCGTCGTCGGTTCGCGTGCCGGCGTCCTCACGCTAACCAAACGGCCGGTGGACTTTGGGGTTCAATCGCTTTGCGCGCCAATATTACTCAAAGATTCGTTTGCCATAATCCATGCGTGCGAGAGCATCCGTGTCGATAGCATCCTCTTCCATCCGGATAGCGGGCAATTTAAGGACTTCTCCTTCACGCCGGTGCGAAATTACATTCCGTTCGGTTCCTCAAGGTATTTCCCCATTTCCTTCAAGCCCACGATGGCGGATTCGGAGCATGGCAGCATCTTCATTTATTGGAACGATGGGGAAATAAACCATATTGACACTATTCGCGTGCAAGGGGCGGGCGTTCAGGAAACGCGGAGCTTTTCCATCGAGCCGCAAACGCTTACCGTGCAGATGTGCGATTCGGTTTCGGGAGCGGTAATCGTAACCAATACCACGTGCGGACTTTTGGAACTGGATTCACTCTCGCTGCCTGCTGGCCTAACCCTGCCGCTTTCCGCGAACCTTACGTCGCAACTGCCGCTCGACCTCAAGGCGGGCGCATCGGATTCACTGGTGGTAAGGATTTCTCCCGGCGCGGAAGGTGGAAGCACCGGCCTACGCGTTGGAGATACGGTGCTAAC
>JAKAIL010000026.1 GCA_021825235.1 Bacteroidota bacterium
ATTGCCGAGATCGGAATAAATCATAATGGCTCGTTGGACCTTGCCAAGGAACTGATCGATGGGGCTGTCCGGGCCGGTTGTGATGCGGTAAAGTTCCAAAAGCGAACACCGGAAATCTGCGTCCCGTTGGACCAGTGGTACACGGAGCGCGATACCCCCTGGGGCCGCATGAGCTACATCGAATACCGCCGTCGTGTAGAATTCGACCTTGAACAGTATGCCGAAATCGATCGCTATTGCCGTGAGCGTAAAATCCTTTGGTTTGCGTCCTGCTGGGATGATGCAAGCGTTAATTTCATGGAAGCCTTCGATCCACCATGCTATAAGATAGCATCTGCTTCTGTTAGTGACTTACCGCTTCTGGAAAAAGTGCGCTCCACGGGCAAGCCAGCAATTTTATCGACCGGAATGTCCACTATCCGAGAAATCGAGTTGGCCGTGGCCACACTTGGAACGGGAAATTTGCTCATTGCACACACGACATCAACGTATCCTTGCCCACTGGAGGAATTGAATTTGCGGATGATTTATACGCTGCGTGACCACTTTCCCTCATGTCCCATTGGGTATTCTGGTCACGAAGTCGGCCTTGCGCCAACCTGGGCAGCCGTTGCCATGGGCGCGAGCTTTGTGGAGAGACATATTACACTTGACCGTTCACTTTGGGGTTCGGATCAGGCGGCATCGGTAGAGGTCACGGGCTTTGAACGGCTCGTCGAGAATATTCGAGATATCGAGCGGGCACAGGGAGATGGCATTAAGCGTGTTTATGAAAGTGAGCTAACGCAAATGAAGCGGCTGAGAAAGCTACCTTCGGCCTTTGATGCAGCCGCGCATCCGGTAGCGTAGCGATGGGAAATATTCGATGGATAGCGACGGGTACCATCATCATCGGTTCCCTGATCATTGTGCTCATCGAACACTGGAAGCCGTACGATAAAGATCAGCGATTTTTGCGCTCCCAATTTTTCAACGACCTTTTTATGTATGGCATTGCTCAAAGCTATGTTCTTGCGATTGTAATTTCCTGGCTGTTAGAACGTATTCCATATTTCACACATGTCTCGAAACTTGGGATTGTATCAGGCTGGCCCATTGTGGCACAGTTGGGATTTTTTTTAGTAGAGCACGATCTCTATATTTACTGGTTTCACCGGTGGCAACATCATTCTCCCATTTTATGGCGGACTCATGAGGCGCACCACGCAACCGATGTAGTGGACTGGCTAAGTGGAGCACGTTCCCATTCCATCGAGATACTTATCAACCAGGGAATCGAATTTGGCGCGCTATTAGGCTTGGGTGCTTCTCCTATCGTCGTGATCATCAAAGGTGGGGTGGACGCCGTTTGGGGAATGTATATTCATTCGAATATCGACACGCATTCGGGCTGGCTTCAGAGAGTAATCAATGGACCGGAAATGCACCGGTGGCACCATGCCACGGATCCTGATGCACACAATCGTAACTATTCGACCAAGCTGGCTATTTGGGACTGGCTCTTCGGTACGGCCTTTCTGCCACCGAAGCGGAAGCCTGCGGGCTATGGTTTAAGCGATCTGAATTTTCCTTCCAACTATTTCGCCCAACATGCCTATGCCTTCCGGCGCGCTCAGTAAGTGGCTTTTACGCGGAGCGTATCGTAAAGCGGAGTTCCGGGGTTCGTTTGAGTGCTATCATTTGGTGTATATAGCGCGATCCAGGCACTGTCCGAGCCGGTGCCAGCAAGTCTCGACGGATTAAATGTCGCGATCACATTATGAATGGTAATCAACGTATCACGCCGCTCTCCAAAGGAGAAATGGATGACACTCGTATCGCCGCCATAGCCCAGAACACTGAGAAAGAATCCGCATCCGCAGGTAAGACCGGTGGATGAGCCTTGTGAAGAGTCCGTACGGGTTAGCGCCAGGCTGGATGGAGTAGAAACAAGTGAGACGATCCCGTTATCAGGGGGTGCCGTTGGCGCGCAGGATTCGGACGTAACGCCACCAAGCAGCAAAAGCCCGCAAAGAAGAGAAATATGTCGAATGTTACTCAGCATAGCACAAAAATCGCAGTGTATGGCCCAAAAGGATTTTTTTCCCATTTAGGCGGTTATTATAATGAACACATCTGAACCTTGAGAGTTCACGATGTTATTATAACACAAGAATAGACCACCGGTTACAAAAGATATTTCAATTTTGGAAAGATAGCTGAAATGACAATGACAGCCAAAGATCAGTGCAACGATGCTGAAATCAGAAGTCAGTTGCAGGACCTTCCCGGGTGGGCGTATGACGCGTCAAATGTTAGGATAGAAAAGACGTTCGTTCGAAAAGATTTTCGGGATGCGGTGGGCTTTATCCGGCAGATTGCCTATCGGGCGGAAGCGCATGATCACCATCCGGATATTCTCCTTTCGAATTACAAAAATGTGAAGGTGATGCTTTCAACCCATTCCGCCGGTGGGGTGACCGCCAATGATTTTGACCTTGCCCGAGCCATAGAGAATCTTCTTGCATGAAACACCGAGGACTCGCCATATCTGCCATCATCCTGGTTCTGACCTTTGGATTCGAGGGATGGCTTCACGCTCAGGAAGAACTGGAGCATCTTTCGCCGTTCGCCCATGGCGCTGGAAGGACCTACGCCTTAACGTCCCGGGGTCTCGATGCCGTTGGCCTGAATCCGTCTCTTCTCGCACTTGGCACTCCTCGTCCTTTAGAGATTACCATTGCGCCAATTTCTTCCCTGGGAATTAATGCCGGACCAAGCCTTTCGCAAATCAATAGCGTCTCCGCAGGTTTCGACTCGATTGCGTCGCAGTACATCCCGCCGGGCGGCACGCTTACCACTGGTGATTCCATTCGGGAATCTATTGCTAATCTTCTGGCGAATAACGAGCTTTCGAGCACTATCGATGCGCGCATTTTCGGAATTTCATATTACACTCCCGATCTTGGCGGATTTGCGTTTACCTGGACCATGCACGCAATCCTCGAGGCCTCGATTCCGAGCGAACTATTGAATTTCATTGGCGTGAACGCGCTTGCGAAACTTGGACAGGGCAATGCATTGTCTCCACAATATTTGAACATTCAGGCCCTATGGTACAGCGAATACACCGCTTCCTATGCGCGAACGCTTTTCGGGGCTCCCTCCTCCGGCGACGTGCAATTGCTGGCAGGAGTGGGACTTAAATATCTAAGTGGTATTGCAGTCATGCAGATGAACCCGGGAGAGTTCGACATCAATGACCCGGCACAACATCCAGAATATTCTGATCTTCAGCTCGCGGAGCATTATATCATCGGTGTAAATTATCAGATTCGGTCTGCATACCCGACCGAATTTAATTTTACCAATTTGCCCAGCACAATTTCGACAAAGCTAATAGCGAATGCTACGGCAGGAAACGGCTTTGGTGCCGATTTGGGAATAACGCTTGGCCAGTTCGACAGCGCACAAAATTCACCGTGGGAACTGGCGCTTAGTGTTTCCGATCTCGGCAGTATCACGTGGAACAGTAATGTGAGCATTCGAAGCGCAGATACCGTCATTAATCCGAAGACCTCGCAATCCAACAAGGATACGCTGAATAGTCAACTCCGAGCCCTGGGTGGAACTCTGGACACGGCTCATTCTTTTACCATGCCCTTGCCGACAACCTTGCACGTCGCGGCCGCACTCGATCTATCGCAAATTGGCCTTTCGCTGCCGGGAGCGGCACTTGGTATTGTATCCGAATATGCGCTGGGGTTGACAAACACCGTTGGTGCTCCTGTGCATGGCCGCTTTGGAATTGCCGCTACCCTCGAACACCCGAGCAGATCGTTGTCATTTCATGCAGCATTGGGTTATGCTACTCAAGATGGTTCAAGCGATGTAACGGCTGCCTTCGGCATTGGGCTTGCCAGTCGAATTCTTGTCGATGTTGGGACGAGCAGTTTAAATGGTCTTTTTTCTAAGACTGGCCACTCCGATGCTGTATTTGGACTAAAAGTTCTATTTTAATTGCTGATAATGAAATGCGCTACCTGTTCCGATCCTGGCGCATCGAGGCGACAGAAATAGCAGCCTGGAGAGAACCCGATGTTTGGTCGCCACGGAATAGAATGACTGCCGTTCTGCTGCACTCCAAGTGGCAGGGTACAGACTTGCCGGCCAAGCAAATCATATATTTTCACAGTGACCTCCCCGGTTTGAGGAATTGAAAAAGCAATAGTGAATGCATTTAGGTCCTGAGTTATATCGAGCGCAGACTCTGGCGCCGGTTGCTCAGAATGTACTGCCAAGGTCCGGGGCAGGGAACCATCGAGCAACCAATTATGCGGATCGAATATTACTTTCGTAACGGGTTTGGGGAAAGAAAAATCAAATGCTTTGAGGGGTGCGTCGTCCAAAACCTCGGCAATGGTATCGATAGAGGGGCCGATAAATTCCAGTTGAATCGGCATTTCGAAAAAAGGGCTTGCACTCGTTGAACCGGTTTCCGAAATCGCTAAAGCTGGATGATAACTATCGTGATAATCCCACGCAAGCGAGTAAATTGGGTACCCATCGCCATAAACCCATTCGTCGAAAAACCATTTGAGATTGCGCCCACTGGACTTTTCAACGGAGTGTTCGAAGTCTTCAGAACTTGCAACGCCATAGCGCAATGGGCCGGTAACATACTCGCGCAGACATCGGAAAAATGCAGTATCGCTTCCCAGCACAAATCGAAGCATGTGGAGAAGAAAACATCCTTTGGAATAAACAAGACGTGGATCCAAAACGTCAGTTATCAATAGACTATCGGGCGTGTGGACGGTGCCGCCAGGTTTGGACGTTATAAATTGTTCCTGCTCCTTCATAAGCGTATCGAAATATGCCTCACCATCGTGTACACGAGCCCAAAGACCGGTGATGTATGTCGCGAAGCCCTCATTGAGCCAGCAATCGTTCCATGTTTTGCAGGTTACCGCATCGCCGAACCATTGGTGGGCAGTTTCATGCGCTACGGTTCCGGAATCGGCATCGTTGCAAAAAGAAAGTGTTTCATTCTCCATGCCGCCGCCATAGAATTGCGCAATGCCATATTTCTCGTTACGGAAAGGGTAGGGGCCAAACCACTGCTCATATTGATTCAGAATGGAGTCCACCTGGATAAGGGCGTTACCCATCGTATCCGCTGAGCTTGGAAAGACAAAGTCCATGATCTTCGTGCTATCGCCATCTGCCCAATAGTGCCAATGGGTGAGCGTATCGAATTCGGTGCAGACAAAGGCGATGAGATAATGGTCGATCGGATAGGACTCATGCCAGTGAAAGGTGTGGGAAGTATCGTTCTCTGTGATGCTCACAAGGGTTCCCTCGGAGCCTACCATATCCGCTTTTGGACAGGTAAAGTACAGGTCCGCGGAGTTAAGCTTATCCGCATTATTATCTTTGCAGGGCCACCAGTACTTTGTCCCGAAAGGCTCACTGGTTGAGTACACAATAGGGATACCACCCGGTTTCCTACCCTGCCAGTAGTGAACAAGACCGCCCCAATCCGTCGGGTAGCCGTGATAGTAAATAAGTAGGTCGAATACTGCATTGGGAGCATAATTATGTAATAGGGTTACGTACAGTTTATCACCGATGTGCCGGAAGTATGCGGGCACGCCATCGCAAAATAGGGAATCCACCGAAAGTTGGGGCCACAGGCTGAGTTGAATAGTGCTATCCGGACGCAGCACATTAGCATGAGAACGGAGTTCCACGGAACCTGCAACATACTGGGTGTCGGGCGTGACCCAAAGGTCAAGCTTTACGTAATCGACATCGAATGAGGAATCGTTGTCGAATACAACGGTATCCTGGCTGGACGACTGGGCGCTCGCGCGCCCGGCGGTTAAGATTCCGCCCAAAAGTGTAATCAGAAGAAATAACGACCGCATGGTATGTCCAATCGCTTCTGGATAAAGAATAATTCGCGTATCAGAGCGAATCTCTGGTGGGGCAGCCCTGTTGTACTTGGCTCATGGCTTTCGATACCTTTAATACATCGGAATTTATCGCGCTTGTTCGCAGTCACCAGTCGTTTGTTCTTACGACTCATGTAAACCCGGACGGGGACGCGCTGGGAGCCGAAATCGGGCTCGCGGAATGGTTACTTTCTATCGGGAAGGATGTGCATGTCATAAATCATTCTCCAACCCCTTATAACTATCTTTTTTTAGATCAGCCCGAGCCTATCATCGAGCAGTTCGAAGCACCGCGTCACTCAGAAATTTTGTCGAGCGCCGAAATTATTCTCGTGCTGGATGTCAACGATCCCGAGCGAACGCGGTCCATTTCGCCCTTCGTGCAAGCTGTAAAAAAGGAGATCGCAGTGATCGATCATCATCTCAATCCGAAGGAATTTGCATCGCACTATTTTATAGATATGGATGCCTGCTCTACGGGTGAGCTTATTATGCGGCTTATTCAGGCGGCACAGCCGGTATTGGGAGGCATAATATCGGAAAAGGGTGCGACCGCGCTCTATGTGGCGATCATGACGGACACCGGGAGCTTCCGGTTTCCACGGACCACCGCTGCTGTTTTTCGAATGTGTGCGGACCTGCTGGAATTGGGCGCTGACCCTGTTCGCACTTATCACGAAGTGTACAACACGTCCCCACCTGGTCGTCTTCAGCTCATACGCGATTCGCTAAGCTCACTGGAATATCATTACGATGGCCGAATGGCGTTCCAGCGCATTCTTCAGTCCGATCTTCATGCCGCCGATGCAATGGAGGAGGATGTCGATGGTCTCGTGCAGCTTCCGTTTCAGGTGAAGGGAATCGTTCTATCGGTATTTCTTCTTGAACTGGAGCAGGGGTGGAAAGTTTCCACCCGATCGAAAGACAATGTCTCTGCCGCCGACTTCGCAAAAATGTTTGGCGGTAATGGACACTTTAATGCTGCCGGAGCCCGGGTGCGCGAGGAGCGATCGCTCGATGAGATGAAACGGCATATTGTCGAGAACGCAGGAATTATCCTGGCAAGAGCGGGGGTGCTGATGCCGCAGGCAGCATGAAGTGCCATGGATGAATTTCCTATTAAGATTCAGTATCCTAATCGTTTCAACGTACCGCGTTGGTTTACTATAAGCCTGGGGGTGCTGGGGGTTTGTACGGCGGTAGTTTCGACCTTTAGTGACCTTCCGGAATTACTATCGGCTGCGACGGAAATTGCAGGATATGCAATGATTCCCGGTCGAATCCTGGTGCTCGGGTGGGTCTGGTTTACAACCGTCATGGATGTTCCGACCTGGGTTTTTGCTCTACTTCTGCCGCTTATTTGGATTTATGCCTGGCTCGAAGATAACGGCAGGGTACCCTGATGTTGGAGCAATTCCTTCGCGGCACCGAAGACGTGCTCCACTTCGATGGCACGAATACAGAGAAAATGTTCGGCCGGATCCTTGCGATAACATGTTAGCGGTTTTGGGGAATAGACAAAACAGGGACGACACTCGATTCCTGTATGCACAATTTTGTAGCGCGTTTTCCAGGGATGGACATAAGTCTCGTTGGTTGGGCCAAAGATTGCAACAGTGGGAAGCTGAAGCGCTCCGGCAAAGTGCATGAGCGAAGAATCGTTCGAAATAAAAAGATGAAGGCAGCGCATAATGGCCGCAGAATCCAAAATGCTTTTGGTCTCGACGGGTAGTACCGAATCGCCGGCCCTTGCGCGAATAACCGCATTGGCATCGGCATCGTCCGGTCCGCCGAAGAGCAGCACTTTGGCTCCCAACTCGTTTGTCAGACGGATTGCCAGTTCCGCGAATTTCTCTGGTTCCCACCGGCGCCGGATATGGTTTTTGAAAAGAGCGGTCCCTGCATGAAAGCCAATGAGTGGCATATCGGCGGAGATATTATGTTCTCGGCACCACTCATCGCGAAAGTCTTCGTGCTTCGAAGCAAGGTTAAGCCGGAGTGGAGGAAGGCTTGCTTCCCTCAATTCGTGATTAATACCCAGCAGCGTTAAGAGCCGAACATTCTCTTCCACGCAATGCAGAAGATCGTCTTCGACGATGGTATCGGTATTGAGCCAACTAAGATTTTGCGGGTCCCGCCGCCGGTATCGAATGGCGAGCCTGCGCTTTGCGCCGATAAGGAACGCTATAAGATTGTATTCCCGCCGATTCTGTGGATAGACATTAATCGAAATATCGAAACGGAGTTTGCGGAGGTCCGAAACAAACTTTAATGCTCCGGATTTCGAGGCATTCAAAAAATCGTAGTGATGTACTTTGTCAATATAGGGGTCATGTTCGTACATCTCACGGGTGCTTGTAAACATGATGAAGGCATGTATATGGGCATCCGGTTTGGAGCGCCGCAGGAGTTCGATCATCGGTGTTGCAAGGAGCGCATCGCCGATCCCGGGCAGAGCAAGGACAAGAATCTTCTCTGCCATAGTTACACCGTATGGTTCGATTTCGAGGTGTTCGTTCGGCGCTCGCGTATAAGCACGAGAGCGAGTCCACCAAGCGATAACAAAAGGGTAACGATGGTAATCATGCTTCCCACTGCGAATGCCGTTGACTGGAACCGGAGGGTAACCGTATGTGCGCCCGCTGGCACTTCGACGGCGCGCAGTGTTGTGAAGGCTCGATATAATTTTGCAGGCTTACCATCCACATAAGCTTTCCAGGAAGGATAATAAATCTCCGAGAAGAAGAGCATTGCATTCGAAGCAGTTTTTACGCTTGCAATGATTTCATTATCTCCATATTTTGTTACTTTTGCCGTTGCAGTAGGATCCGGGGGGCCGAGTGGTTCCTGTAACGGTTCTTCGAGAAGAATGCGATTTTTGTAATCGTAGGTAGAATCGGTTTTGAGCCTCGCGAGGGCTTGGGAATCGGGGAGAATATCAGCCTGATAATAGAGTTTGACGCGTGGCAAATAGCCGGGGCGCATTCCAAAGCCAAGGTTTTGTCCCGGGATAATCGACCATTTTACGTTCATCAGGTCCATGCTGGCTTCGCTGTTAGCCATCACTGGAAATACTCGCTGGAGGACAAGCGGATCGTAACCTTCCGTGAGCTGAATCCGGTCGTAGGCTCCCTGGTTGCGTTTGAGTACCATTTGGTTACCGATTCTTGTTCGGGCTCGGCTCAATTCCTTTGCCTCATCCTTCTGTAGCATTGAAACGAGCTGTGGCTGTTCACGGTAGGCCTCCTGAGGATCCTCCGGTGAATCGTTGATGGACATGCCGTAATTAAACAGTTCTATTACCGTCACGGCAATCACGAGAAATGCGAACAATTCGCCGTGCAGCTTTCCGAAGTAGTGCAATCCGGTAAGGACAATAAGCGCAAGAATTGGGAAGGTAGCTAAGCTTGCTGACCACGAAATAGAGGCGTCTGCCCCCTGTGGGGCATCGGTCATAAAGGTCGTGGCATGTAACATTCCCGCGATAGCCATAAGCCAGGGGAGGAGAATTAGAATCCTAACAAAAATGCCTTTACCGCTTCCCCATTTGGGAGCAGAACTCTTAAGTGCACCGGCAAGTCCCACCCCCGCAAGGGCGGATGCCGCAAAGCTGAAGAGCATCATGATGCGAGCTGGCGTGCGGAACTTATTGAAAAGCGGGAGCTGGAAGAATATTCTATAAACAAAGAAGTGATCACCCAGCGCGAAGGCCACCGCAAGGAGTGCCATGCCAGCAAAAAAAGAGACATACTTTTGCTTTCGCGAAAGTAGGCCAGCCATGATTGCAAAGAAGAGAGGCAGAACTCCGATATAGATGGCTGTTTCCCACGAGAGATAATAGGGCCCATTCCAGTATGGGACTTTCGCATCTCCCGCGCCATTCGTTAGACCAAAAAGGCGAGGAAGAACGAATGTTAAAATGTGTCCCCACGTGAGCGAACCATCTAAAGAATTTTGATAGGTAATCGTCTCGCGACGCGAGAGATTCGCTAGCTCTTGCGAAGGTAGAAATTGTATCGCAAAGATTCCAAATCCAATCGCAACAGGCAGAGCCATCCGTAGGATGTTTGGCCAATTCAATTGGCCACTCTTATGCCGGGCACGATGGGCGATTTCATAGGCAGCAAGCAATGCAAGGAAGAACGTAAAATAGAGGGTCGATTGCGGATGCCCGGCAAGATACATGGCCCCCAATATCAATCCGCCAATAATTCCATGCCTCCACGAATCGACTCCGCGCAAGAAGAAATAGGCAACATAGGGAAACAGCGCTATATGATAGACAATCATCTGATGGATCGATTGCGCGGCGATATATCCGCCAAAGCCGTAGGCAATTCCGGCAAAGACAGCAGACCAGTCGTCGAGGTCGAAGATCTCTTTCGAGAACCAATACATCCCGAATCCTGCTACGGCGAAGTGTAGCAGAATAAACCACTCCATTACCAGAGGAGAGAGATAGCCGCCGGAGACGAAGAGCGACTGCAGCATATTGAACGGATACCAAAACGCAACCTGAACATCAGCAATAAACGGCATCCCGGCAAATACGTAAGGATCCCATTGTGGAATTATTCCTTGTGCGAGCGAAGTGGTGGCGAGCGTTCGGAATGGAAATTCTTGTTCGACAAAATCTTCCCACAGGAATTTGCTCCCGAACAGAATCGCAGAATGAAATATAAGAGTAAGAACGAGGAAGGCGAGGGCTATTTGCCAGACCTTGAAATTTCGCAACGTTGTTCGAATGGGAGCGGGCTTTGCGGAACGCGCGCCAGTTGGGGAGCGATGGGAACTGCCCCGGGTATGTTGCCTGGCTGCCGATGCGGTACTCATGTTAGCTTCTAAATTCTTTGTTCCAGAATGCTGGCATTACCGGTCGTGTGCATGGAGTTTGCGAATGCGGAGCAATTCCCAGAACATTTTCGCTGAATCTGTAATCGCGCCAACGGTCGTACGTTCATCGTTATACCATTCGATCGCAATTTCACGGATGCGGTATCCATAACGCCGGGCGAGATAGAGAATTTCCACATCGAAGGAAAATCCGTTCACAATCTGCTTGGAAAAGAGGATCGTAGCGGCGTCTCCACCAAATCCTTTAAAACCGCATTGGGTATCACGAATTCCACGAAAGACAAACAACTGTACAAGCACATTATAAAAGCGTCCCATCGCTTCGCGATACCACGGCTGATGCTTCTTAACAAGCTGACGCCCTTCGACAGCGCGGCTGCCAATCACCACATCGTATTCTCCGGATGCAATGAGCGGGATCATCTTCGCAATTTCATAGATCGGGGTGGAGAAATCCGCGTCGGTGAAGATGCGGACACGGCCATGCGCTTCAAGCATCCCGCGCCGCACAGCAGCGCCTTTACCGGAATTTACCGGAACGGCAATAAGCTTCGTGGAAACATGCTGTAATTCCGTTGGCTTCTTCGCGAAACTCGCTTGGACGGCTTCGACGGTATGGTCCGTCGAGCCATCATCCACAACGATTATTTCGCCATCGTAATCGACCGTTTCAAGATAGCGGTAGGCCTTCTCGATAGAAGGCCCGATACGGTCCGCCTCATTGTAGGCCGGGATGATTAGTGAAAGAAGCACTCCGATATAACGCGCGAGTTATTTCTTCGGTGGTTTTGGCGCCGGTGGAGTAACCGCATTTGCAGGGGGAGTCGTTGGTACGCGCGCTGCTGCCGGATTTGGGCTGGATGTATCCACGATGCCCAATTGAGCCGCAAGCGTATCGCGCGCCTGCTTAACGGAAGCAAGTTCGCTGCCGGCTCCCATTTGGGCAAGCTGTGCATACTTTGTCAGGATTTCGTCCAGCTTTGCCAGCGCTTCTTTCTTTTTGCCCTGCTGTTCCAGAACTTTTTCATCGATCTGAGCGAGCCGGAAATTCACGAACATTTGATTGCCGCCTTCCGTCTGCGCGCGAAGTGCCGAAAAGACTGCTCGTGCGGAGTCCAGCATTCCGGCGCTGATATATAAATCGCCTTTCCGGAACTCGTTCTGAAGATACTGATCGCTTCCAACGGGCCCTTCATTCGCACCAGTCATTTTCTTGGCAGCTATCTGAATGTACTCTTTCGCCCTGGCTTTATCGCCCACCACCTGGTACATACTTGCGACCAACTGGAGTTCATCGGCAAATTCCAGATCGTTATCCGACCAGGAATGAATGGTCGGTGGCATCCGTGCTGATAGCGTATCGAGTGCCCGGCGTGCCTCCGGAAGATTGTTATGATTGATCTCCCAGTTAGCGAGCCGTGTATAAAGTTCGATATAGGAAGGCTTCGCCTGATCATCGAAACCACCTAAGTTCGATTCGGGATCGCGGAACGTTTCCAGATGCATCCCCCGGTCCGGCGTAGCGACCAAATTCGTAACTTCATGATACGCGACCTGTTTATACACTGCTTCGTTAATATCGCCGTCATCGAGTTGGCGCGGCACCGGATGAATGGTGGGAACGACTCTCGCGACCAAGCCCTCGAACTCGGCATGTTCCTGCAAGCCGTTCCAATAACTTGCCGGTAGGCCGATAGCGAAGTATATCGGACGATCGTTGATATTGTTGACGACAATATCGCGAACGAGCTGATCCGCTACTTGATAAACGTCTTTCGATTTGTCCTGAGGATCCGGCATTTGTGTCGTAAATCGCCAACTGAAGGAATACGGTTGTGCAACGCCGGTAAATTGCTGCATGGCTGCGGCCGAAACATTGACCGTTACCATCGGTGGGGATTCAATGGTCATGTGTACACCAAGCGCCGTTTCATCCTGATGAGAAAGCTGGTCGTCCGTAAAGGACGGAAGGTCCAGCGTCTTCGCGCCGAACGGATGATCGTCCTTGAGTTGCTTTACATACCATCCCATATTTGCAAGTGAAAGGTTTACAATGCGAACATCGGTTCGAATATGATACATATCCTGCAATGCCCACAAGGGGAAGGTATCGTTGTCCCCGGCCGTGAAGAGGATCGCATTGGGGCCGCAACTCTGCAAGATATTGTAAGCATATTCCAATGGTACATTATTGTGGAACCGTGAGAGCATGCCCCATTTCGCTGCGCGATGGAAGTCCTCCCCGAACAGCGTCGTTCCAACAAGCCCAAAGCATTGGTTGAGCGGAACGAGTATTACCGCCAATAGAAGGGTTCCCGCGAGTAGTCCGATCGGACCCTGCCCACGGAGCACAGGTACGGTTTCTTTTGGTCCTTCGAGGACGTCGCGGTCCTTTGGACCTGCATCCTGCATAGGCAGATTCTGCTTCTTTGCAAACCAGGCGCGTAGCGATTCCATTATTCCGGTGAGCCCAATTCCGATCCACATAGCATACAGCCAGAAGGAGCCGACGTAGAAATAATCACGTTCGCGCGGCTGAGCGTCCTGTTGATTCTGATACCAGGCCGTCAACAGACCCATTATTAGGAATCCCGCCATCATAGCAAGCGCGCGTTTGGGGTCCCGGCGGAAATGCCAATAAATTCCGAAAAGACCCAACAGGAACGGAATTCCAAGGGTATGCATCCAGTCCACTCCGGCATCCTGCACGTCCTTCATGCGTCCAATAAAATTCCACAGCAAGTACCGGATGTACATGTGGTTTGTCTGGTACTTCCAGAAGAAGTCTGCAGAACTGGTATACTTGGTTTCGTCCCAGGTCGGCGCGTGCATAGGGTCGTCCTTTTGATCGGGGTTTCTTCGCGGAAATTCACGAGCCTCGCCGTACTGCTGGCGGGAAATATACTCCCACAGACCATCATGACCGTCGGTAGCAGAAAACGTGGAAGGATGATGCTGGTCCATCGGCGGATTTTGTGCCCCGCGGACCATCGTAAAAGTATAAGTCGAATAGCCGAGGAAGAGCAATCCGGCACCGGTAAGTATCAGACGTGCCAGTTCCCGATTATTATTCCAGTAGTAGATGAAAAACCCGATAGATGCAATGCCGACGATCCATGTAAATGTGCCGGGATTCACGCCGCCCAACCAAGCCACTAAGCCGGTTAGAACGACGAAGAAAATAAATAAGAATGTTACCGTACCGGTAGCAAGCATCTCGACCCATTTTCCCAGCGTCATCTTTGGCCAATGGCGGTAATACACGATTACCCACACTGGGAAAAAGGCGAGCATGGTCATCTGGTGGATGCCCATCGAGAGCCCGATGAGATAGAAAATCAGAAGCAGGTATTTTTCGCTGCCTTCATCGCTCGAGTGTTCATACCAGATAAGGCCAAGCCAAATGATCATGGCGATGAGCATCAGGCCAGGCGAAAAAACGATGTACTCATTCGAATTGAACCAGGTGCTATCGCTCCAGGCAAACGCCAAGGCTCCAACAAACGCGGCACCATAATGAGTAATCACGTCCGAAAGCGTCTGAGGGGCGCCACGCCAAATGCGAATGATGCGTACGGTCGAAAGGTATAGGAACATGACCGAGAGCGCTCCGCATAATGCAGAAAACGTATTGAGGCGCGCAGCCGGATCCGAAAGCGGAATGATGAGCTGAAAAAACCGGCCCACGAGCGTGAACAAGGGGGCTCCTGGCGGATGCGAGATGCCTAAAGTCGCAGCAGCTCCAAGGAATTCACCGCAATCCCAAAACGGGATGGAAGGCTGCATGGTCCAGAGGTAGGTGATTGCCGCGATGAGAAAACTGAGCGCGGCAAGCGCGTAATGGATGCGTTTCGTCTGCATTCGGTCAAAAATGAAATAAATACGGTCCCGCCCATAAAACGAGGGCGAATTAGAACTAAATCTGCGGGTGGAAAGCTCCTGAATTGAAGTTTTTAATGGAGGCTCGCGATGGAATCCACCGCCAGATGATTTTTCAGGTCCTGCAACTCGGCACCTACGGCCGGAGAGGATCCATATCTGGCGAGAAGGTCTGAGAACATTCGATAGGCTGAATCATATCTCTGCTCCGCTTCCAGTTTACGAGCGTCGCATTCTTCAATTTTGAGTGTCAGGAACGCCTGTTGCTCTGGTTTGGCTTCCGCGTTCATTTTCTCGAAACCCTTCTTCGCTTCATCGAACTTTCCTCCGCGCATTTCAAGGTTCGCTACCTGATAATCGGCTTCGAATGGATTTTGGCTCTCTTTTGAATCAGGGTCCTTTAGTAACTTGCTCAAGCTCTTTTCACCAACACGTGCATATTGCTGCATCAGCTTCCAATCGCCGGACTTATCGGCAAGATCGGCAATGAAAGAAGCGAAAGAGTAATCCAATGGAATGCGATCGACCGGTATTCGAGCCTCCATTGTATCGAGCGCACGCCGTGCCCCGGCGAGATTCCCTTTATCAATGTAATAGCTTGCCAACCGCATGAACTCGTAGCGGTAGGTAAGCGAATACTCGTCGTCCATTCCACTGGTGTGGGCATCGGGGTCAGAATAGGTCCGCAGGATCATCCCGCGATTTGGTTCCGAATGAGGATGGGACGGATAGTGGAAGACGGCTTCCGCATACCGTTCCGGTTGTACAGTGCCACCGAGACCATTGAAGTCGGCCGGTTGTTCAAATGGAGTAACCCGCGCAATAAGTCCTTCATAGATCAGATACTTATTAAGGCCGGCACGCGCATCCTCCGGAACGGTTGCAGAATAGCAAATGGGTCGCGTAGCCAGGTTATTCTTGATAATGTCCAGCACGACCTGATCGCTGGGCAGAATAAACTTTGGGGTCCAATCGAAAACGGTAGCTTGTGCAGAACAGTCACCGGTAATCCATCGAGCTGTTTCCGTGGAGATGGGCATATCGATAGGCTTCGGATTCCAGTCCAACCGTCGATATGCGGCATCATCGGACATATTAACGATGGAGTCCGTAAAAGTCGTTAGTGTAATTCCGGGCGTTCCCCATGCGTTAGCTGTTTTGAGTTGCTTTACATTCCACATCATCGTAGCAAGCTGTAGTTGGACGATGCGAACGTCTCGGCGAATGCCATACGCATCCTGCAAGGCCCAGAGTGGGAAGGTATCGTTATCACCGTAGGTGAAAAGGATTGCATTTGGCTCGCAGCTTTGCAGGATATTGTATGCGTATTCCCATGGGACCCAATTATGCTTTCGGGAATACTCCGCCCATTTCGAAGATTTCAAAAATGGTTGGCCCTGAAGAAGACCCGCCAGACCAAGGCATTGGTTTAACGGACCAGCAAGGAGGAGAAGGACAAAACCGGCACCCATAAGAAATCGGATCCGCTGTTCATTCCACTTATTTTCGAATTTATGCCTTATTAGCTCCAGAATTCCTACGCCACCTATTCCAACCCACATCGCATAAATATAGAACGCGCCCACATAAAAATAATCTCGTTCGCGGGGCTGCGGGTCCTGTTGGTTTTGATACCAGTCCACAAGGTATCCCAGGATGATGAACGCTCCAAGCAAGACAAGTCCGCGCTTGGGATCCTTCTTGAATTGCCAATAGATTCCGAAAAGCCCAAGCACGAATGGAAGTGCCCAGGTTTTGGAGAAATCAACTCCTGCGCCTTTGTAGTCATCGGTGCGGCCTATAAAGTTCCATCCGAGGTAGCGATGGAACATCGTATTGGTCTGGTAACGCCAGAAAAAGTTCAAGCCGCCGGTATAGGCCGGCCCACCATCGGAAGCGGGTGCCTCTCCCCACGTGTTGGGGTGATCTTCTCTCTGCTGCGGAAGCCGCCGATGCACAAACTCGTCGGCTAAACTCATGGAGCCATACTGATCGCGATTGATATAGCCCGCCAATTTTTCAAACGTAGAAGGTCCGTTTTCATTCATCGGTGGATTTTGGGAGGAACGGACCATAATGGAGACATACGTCGTATATCCCAGGAAGATCATCATGAGCATCCATCCACCCATAGCAATCGCCGGCTTTTTCGCCCGTTGTGAGTAGATAATGGCGGCGACCATAATCGCGAGCACGGCAATAGAGATAATTCCTAATCCTTCTCCTGCCCATTCAACCAATTTGGAAAGTACCACAACGAACGTTACGATAAACGCAACAATGGAAAGCAGGACGAGGGTATGCCATCCTCGCTGCTTCGAGAAAGCGCGATAGCAGTAATATGCCGCACCTGCAGCAGCCAATATCCATTCGTAGGGTTGTAACGATTTCGGGGTATTCAAAATAAGCAGTCCCGCCGCAGCGATAGCAAGAATGGAGAGAAAGATGGAGGCCGTCCACTGACCTTCGGTTATGGAATTCCATCGCCGCATATAAACAATCATAAATGCCGGGAACATTGTAAGCAGCGCCAATTGGTGAACGCCAAGGGATAGACCGATCACATACGCGATGAGGATAAGATAACGCTCGTTATTGGGCTCATCGGCATGATCGTACCATACGAGAACAAGCCAGGGCACAAGCGAAATAAACAGCGAACCGAATGCATATACTTCGCATTCAAGCGCGTTGAACCAGAAGCTATCCGTCCAGCAATAGGAAAGTGCTCCGATCAGTGCGCCACCAAAGAGGATTACTGCGTCGGAAGTGGATTGTGGGAACCCTCGCCACAAGCGAATCAGCCGGACCAGTGTTAAATAAAGCAGCAGAATCGAGAGGGCCGAAGCGATCACCGAGATAAGATTGTATCGTGCGGTAATATCAGCGAACGTCGGGATTAGCATTGCGACACGGCCCACCAGCGTCCACAGCGGCGCTCCCGGTGGGTGAGGAATTTGCAAATGACTGGCCGCAGCGGAGAACTCCCCACAATCCCAAAAGGGAATCGTGGGCTGCATGGTAAGGAAGTAGGTGAAAAAGCCGACGAGAAACGCGACCCCTGCAACGGCGTAGTGAATACGCTTGTATTCCGTTTGCATTGTCTGAACCACGATTTATAGGATAATAAAGATGATCAGAATAGCTATTGCGAATTGTGCGGCCGTGATTAGACTATAGGTATCAGGAATTGCTGAGGTTCCATTAAGCGAGTCACTATCGCATCGCAAAAACGGTAGCCTTTCGTTGTTAATCGAAGGATGTCGTTTGAAGCGATCATCAGGTCTTCCGCAATAAAATTACGAACGGTGGAATCCAACAGCAGGTCTTCACCAAATATTTCCTGAAATTGTGATAGCAACAGGCCGGTCGAGCGAAGTTGGAGGTACAAAACTTCGGTTCGCCGCTCTTCGGTGGTGAGAAGCTCTTGATTGATGATTGGAAGCTTTCCAGAACGAATCGCTTTACTATACTCTTCCAGGGAGGAGGCATTCCATCTTCGTACACCATTCAAAAACTCATGCGCAGAAGGACCAAACGATACGTAATCCTTAAACCCGTCCCAATACACCAGGTTATGCTTCGCGCGTTTCTTCGGCGCTTTCGCATAGTTCGAAATTTCATATTGTTCCAATCCCACACGGACTAAGCGGTTCTGAACGATGGAAAACAATTCCGCTGCGCGATCGGCGTCCAATTCAATCACTTTTCCAAGCTGCACTAATCGGAACAGGGGAGTGCCTCGTTCCACAATCAGATTGTATGCGCTGATGTGATCGGTTTCGAGCGAAATCGCTTCATCCAGGGTATGATTCAGCGTTTCTTTCGATTGTCCCGGCAGTGCAAAAATAAGATCGATGCTAACATTATCGAAACCTGCTTTGCGTGCAAGATGGACGGCTTCCCGAGCCTGTGCAGCATCGTGAATTCTGCCAAGGTACTCCAGTTCCTCTTGATTGAAGGACTGCACGCCAAAACTTAAGCGATTAACGCCGAGGGATTTGTATCCTCGCAGCTTTTCCAGCGTGACCGTTCCCGGATTGCATTCGAGCGTAAATTCAACGTCCGGAGCAATCCGGAAGTGTTCGGTAAGCTTATGAATAATTGTTTCGAGTTCGGCAGGTGCGAGTAGGGAAGGAGTGCCACCACCAAAAAAAATCGTTTCCAGAGGACGTCCGGCCAGTTCGGGACTTGCTTCGAGCTTCAAGTCGATTTCGCGGAGCAGAAGGCAGACAAACTCTTCGCGCAACGAGAGATTTTCAATCGAATAAAAATCGCAATAAATGCACTTCCGCTCGCAAAAGGGAATGTGCAGGTAGGCGCTTAGAGCCGCTTCATGTCGTCCCGCTGCTTTCACCATTTACCCGGACATAGAATTTCTTGCCTACACGGTCAATGTGTTCACGGAGAGCTTGATAGTGCAGGGAATCATACAACTCGACATCGAATAGGTACGGTAGAGGCACTTCTTCCAGTTCACCGACAATCGTACCAAGCTCTATGCGCGAAATCGTGCCCCCCAAAGCAAGATCAATATCAGAATTCGGACGGATGTTTCCTTTTGCGCGAGAACCAAAAATTTTTGCTTCCATGACTCCCGCAAGACGTCTCAGAACATCGCATATCATTTCACGTTCGCGATCCGTTAGTCCAAAAGATGTCATTGTGTACTTCGGCATTCTCTAAGAATGCATATAGTTCTTGGAATCCCTTCAAATAGCGGTTAGCCATCTCGCGAACCGCCTCATCCATTGCAGCCTCATCGTAAGTATGCGACATCCGGTTTCTGCAATCGAGAATATCGATCCAAAGCTGGCCGTCGTGAAGAGTGTTCGCGGCGAATCCTTGCTTGATTACATATTCCGGCGTATTTTGCGCGAGCACCATACCGCTCGCCTCCAGATAGTCTTTTAGCGTTTTCCAAGCCAGTTCAACCGTAAATTCAAACCTTTGAACGGTGCCTTTCTTTTCTAAATTAGAAAGTTCGTCAACCTCCGTAAGCGCTTCTCGAAGCAGGTCCAAAGCCTTTTTATCATTCTCGAAGCGCTGTTTCCAACGAATATCGGGATCCATGTTCTCTCACAAGGAGTATCTTAATTGGATAGTCTCAGCTTAACGGATCAAATGCCCGATGCGATTCCAGCGAATGTGGAAGTGCTGCACTTCATCCGGATCATAGCCATCTCCCTGACCAGAGGAAGGTGGATCGTACATAGACCAATACACAATAAAGCCACTGCCGATAACATTATCCACTGGAGCAAAGCCCCAGAACCGTGAGTCTTCCGAATCGTCGCGATTATCACCCATCATCCACAGGTAATCGTGCTGGACTGTGTATTGCGTGGCCGGTTTACCATCGATCAATATCTGATCGTTCATACCCATTTCGACTTTGTGGCCTTCGCGCTCGATAAACACCTGCCATTGATCGATATTATCCTTGTTGATTGGAATAACCATCCCCTTTTTGGGTACGCGAATCGGGCCGTAATTGTCCTTATTCCATTGGGCTCCGTGTGGGAAAATACTGGGATCGACGGTTCCTCGTTTTTCCGTATCCGGCTCTAAAATAGATTCCGGTGGATTGGGAAAAATCTTCCCATTCACATATACTTGTTTGTTGATAACCTGTATAACATCGCCCGGCAATCCGATGCATCGCTTAATATAGTTCACATTCTTTTGCAAGGGAACGACTACGTCCTGATCCCCGGGATATTCAAAGACGACGACATCGCCGCGCTTAATGCTCCAGGTTGGAATGTGAAGGTGTGGTATCTCGATGTTGGTAAACGGAATGTATTTCGGAGTCTCGATAAAGTATCCGATTTTGTTGACGAACAAGTAATCACCGACGAGAAGGGTGTTTTTCATAGAGCCAGTGGGAATGCGGAATGCTTCAAAAAAGAAGGTCCGGATGATGAGAGCAATAATGCCGGCATAAATAAGCGAGCGAATCCAGCTCTCTTTCTTTTTCCCATTCACCGTGGTTCGGGCCTTTGGCCCGGCGGCACCCTGTTTTGCTTCGCGGGCGGCTCGTATTTCCGCATAGGTCCGCGAGCGATTACCGTCACTGGAAGGCTTCGCCTGCTCTCGCGGCGTGGCCGCTCCCGATGTTTTTTGATCTGCCATTAAATTTGTGTGATCCTCGTCGTCATTCCGAGATTTGCAATACCGCGAGAAACGCTTCCTGTGGGACTTCTATTCGTCCCACCTGTTTCATCCGTTTTTTGCCTTCTTTCTGTTTTTCGAGGAGTTTTCGCTTGCGAGAGATATCACCGCCGTAACACTTGGCGGTCACATCTTTTCGGAGGGCGCTCACCGTTTCTCGGGCAATAACTTTCGCTCCGATAGCGGCCTGGATGGCGACCTCGAACATTTGACGTGGAATCAGCTCCCGAAGTTTCGAGCATAATTTTTTGCCCCAGTCATACGCTTTCTCGCGGTGGACAATCGTCGAAAAGGCATCGACGGGGTCGCCATTGAGCAAAATATCCAGTTTCACCAGGTCGCTGCGGCGGTATTCCAGAAATTCATAGTCCAGCGACGCATACCCGCGGGAAATGGATTTCAGCTTATCATAGAAATCGAAGATGATTTCCGAGAGCGGGAATTCATAGTGAATATCCGCACGCGTTGCGTCAAGGTAGCTCGTATTCTTGTAAATCCCGCGCCGGTCGTTCGCTAATTTCATGATGGAACCAACATATTCCGAAGGCGCAATAATTTGCGCCTTGATAAACGGCTCTTCGACCCAGTCGATCTTGCCGGGTTCCGGCATAGCGGAGGGATTATCTACCGTGAGCACTTCGCCCCGCGTCGAGACCACGCGGTATTCCACATTGGGGACCGTTGTGACGAGCGATTGATCGAATTCCCGTTCCAGCCGCTCCTGAATAATCTCCATGTGGAGCAGTCCCAAAAATCCGCAGCGAAATCCGAAGCCGAGGGCCACGGAGCTTTCCGGCTCGTAGAGGAGAGAAGAATCGTTCAGCGAAAGCTTATCCAGCGAATCGCGAAGCTCGGAGAAATCTTCCGCCGATTGGGGATACAACCCCGCGAAGACCATGGGCTTCGATACTTTGAAGCCGGAGATTGCTTCGGTAGCGCCGTTCCGAAAATGCGTGACCGTATCGCCCACGCGGGTATCCTTTACGTCCTTTACGCCGGCTATTAGATAGCCCACGTCGCCGGCCGAAAGCTGCGGCTTCTTCTCGCGCCCCATTTTCAGGGTTCCCAATTCCTCCACGCGGTATTTCTGTTTCGTCGCCATGAAGAGGATTTCGTCGCCCTCTCTAATCGTGCCGTCGAAAACCCGCATATAGACGATGGACCCTCGGTACGAATCGAAGACGGAATCGAAAATCAAACACCGTAGTGGTGCGCTCTCCGCGCCCTGGGGAGCGGGAATCCGAAGCCGCACGGCTTCTAAAATCTCTTTAATCCCAATTCCGGCTTTTGCGCTCGCCAGAATAATATCCTCGCGTTTGCAGCCGATCAGGTCCATAATCTGGTGGCTTACTTCTTCCACCATCGCCGACTGCAAATCGACTTTATTCACTACAGGGACGATATCCAGACCGGCTTCGATGGCAAGATAAAGATTCGTAATTGTCTGCGCCTCCACACCTTGTGTGGCATCTACGACGAGGATCGCCCCTTCACAGGCCGCAAGGCTGCGGCTGACTTCGTAGGTAAAATCAACGTGGCCGGGGGTGTCGATGAGGTTGTAGGTGTATTCCGCGCCATCCGCGCCGGTGTACTTCATTTGGATGGCATGGAGCTTGATGGTAATACCGCGCTCCTGCTCTAAAGCCATGTCATCCAACACCTGGTTGGTAGTCATCTCGCGGGCTTCGAGCGTATGCGTTTCGAGCAGGAGTTTATCGGCCAGGGTCGATTTCCCGTGGTCGATATGGGCAATAATGCAAAAATTCCGAATCTTAGCCAGCGCCATTTAGTGTGCGCCTGCAACAGAGTGGGGTGGGGAAATGCTCCGAAGGAACTGCGAAAGCTAAAAGCTTATTACTCTGCTAACTTTTTGATCTTTTCGCGAAGCGGCGGCAATTCCTGGGCGATAATTGACCAGACCGTTGGAAGATCGATGCCTAAGTAATCGTGGACGATTACATTTCTAAAACCAATGATGTCGCTCCATTCAATTTCGGGATGTTTGGCTCACCTTCATTGGAGCTTAGGCCACCACGCTCCCGCACGCCTTACATTTCCTCGCATCGGCTGGAATTTTTTCCTTGCATTCGGGGCAAATCTTCGTTGGCGGTTCCGGGGCTGGTTTTGGAAGGAGTGCTTTTGTGAGAAAGAACACGACCGTCGAAATGATGAGAAAATCCAGGATCGTTCCGGCGAGATCGCCATATTTAATGGAGGTTACCGTGGCTTTGCCGGCAGCGTCCACCGAGCTTTTGAGAACGAGTTCCTTCTCGCGCCAATCCCCCGCGGGAAGGAACAGGCTGATAATGGGCATCAGCAAATCGGTAACGAGGCCGGTGACCAGCTTGCTCGTTGCCGCGCCGATAATGACGCCGATGGCAAGTGCCATGGCATTGCTCTTGGTAAGAAATTCTTTGAATTCTTTTAACATAGGTCAGGTCGAGTTACAACGTCTTTTCCCAGGTCTGAGCGATCGTCAGGGGTCCGAATAAAGCATTTGGTTCTTCGCTCACGAGAGAAAAGCCAAATTCTTCATAAAGGTGCCGTGCGGCATGAAGGACATCGTTCGTCCACAAGGATACTTTCGCATATCCTGCGGAACGTGCGAAGTCAAGACATTCCTGGATCAATCGGCGGCCAAGTCCCATTCCGCGAGCATGAGGTTCCACGAGCAGGAGCCGGAGTTTTGCAGTAGCCTCTTCGCCTGGATGCTTCACGAGGAATATCGAGCCGGCGAATGCTCCATCCACTTCTGCAATCCAGCAGCGCTCCCGTGCTGGATCATGCGATTTCAGGAAATTCGCAGCTACTTCCGCTACCAATGCTTCGAATTGCTCATTCCAGCCGTATTCCTCGGCATAGAGGACGGCATGGCGATAAATAATCCATCCAATGTCACCAATTCGGTGCGGGCGAAGGGAAATTCGTGATTCTGGCATGACAATGTATTATTTTTGTGGGTCAAACCTTTAAATCGCTATGCTGAAAAACGTCGTTTCCAAACTCTTTTTTCTCACCGTTGCCGCAACGCTGGTCTCTTGCAGTAAATCCTCTACCACGTCAGGCCCGGTTGGCGCACTGATGGCGACGTATACTGCTCTCCAAAACCAGGATTCGATCGGCTTTATCCAATCGC
>JAKAIL010000256.1 GCA_021825235.1 Bacteroidota bacterium
CACCATCTTTCGCGCGGCGTGATAGATGCGCTTTTGGTAGCGCTCGACGATTTCGGTAAAGGCCGCGTCCCGTAGCGAGCGGGACTCCTCGCCGGACTGGAACAACCGGACGAGTTCCTCATCGGCAAAGCTGCGGTATTCCGGCTGGTACGCCATGACTAATCAAATTGTGCAGAAAGGGAAACGGTTTCGAGATGGAGAAAAACCCGTTTGGCCGGGTTTAATGCGTGTAAAATTCGTAATCCAAACACCCTTCGCACATTTTGCTTATTTTTGCAGGGATTCGAAGACAACTATCTCCATCACTTTCCAGCCTTTGGTATGAAGACATTGATTTCTCGCTTATTCGCTGCACTTCTTCTTCTCTCCTGCGCGTCGATCGGTTCTCGTGCGCAATCGACTATGCCGATTACCGGACGAAGCTACTGGGGATTTGATCTGGGCCTCACCGGTTCGGCATACGAAGGGAACCAGAACTTTCTGTGGCATCTCTACGATCCAACCGCAGTTGATCCCATTACGTTAAATCCTCAGAATGATGTTAATGCATACCTACCGTTCAACACGCTCGGGTCTGGCCTAGGCTTCTTGCTTGGCTTCAAAGCGGCGGTTCCACTCACTGATGCATTGGACCTCGAAGGGAAATTACGCTACGTATCGAATTATACATCAAACACGGAGTCACAGCAAGTTGTCTTAGCATGGGATCGGGCAACCAATCAGGTTACGGATCAATCCAATGCGACAAGCCGGTATTCGCTGTTCCTCTCGAATATAAGTCTCGCAGCGCTGCTTAACTTACGGTTGAGCGAGCAATTCTATGGGATTGGCGGGCTGGAATTTTCTTCGCTCCTCAGCAATGCGTTTGCGGCACATCAGGACCTGACGACGACGGGCAAATCCTACTATTATAGCAACACACCGGACCAAAGCGGCGCGACGCTCATCGATCATGCAAACCAGAGTTCATCGAACACTTTCAACCCGAGCCGAGTGGCATTGCAGATAGGAGCGGGGACGGTGTTCGATGTCGGCAAGTCATCACTGTTGGATGCAGAATTACTCTTTAGCATTCCGTTCACGTCGTGGCTTACGTCGAGCGGTGAAACGGATCTGAACAACACGGCGGCAGGGTATCTCCAACCAGCGATTACCTTCCCCCGCTTGTGGTATGCCTCGCTTACCATTGGCATCCGGTTCCCGTTCTCCAGCCCGGAGGCGGCGCCCGTTGCGTACGAATCGAACGAGGTTCCCGGGAAGAGTCAGGGCATTGGCCCCGATGGCAAAGTGGCGCTCACGGGAACGGTTACCGATGCCAAGACCGGCCAGCCCGTGGACGCGACGATGACCGTCGTCGATCTTACGAACAACCAGGTCGTCGCTACGGACCGTACGCACGATGGCAAATATAATGTGCGTGTTAAAGCGCCCGGCAAGTATTCCGTTACGGCCGATGCCGATGGCTATCTGTTCGGGACTGCCTACTTCCAGGTGGACGACCAGGGGCGCATCCTTGCGCGCGATCAGGACATTAAGCTTAGCGAGACCAAAGGTGGCCGCACCCGTCTGCTCGTCTTCTTCGATTTCAATAGCGCCACGCTCAAGCCCTCTTCCTATCCGGAACTGAACCGCGCGGTACACCTCATGAAGGCAGTTCCCAACATGAAGGTACAGATTGCGGGCTACACGGATTCCGTCGGTACCGACCAGTACAACCGGCAACTTTCGCAACGCCGCGCCGAGGCCGTGCGCGATTACATTGTTCAAAATGGCATTGCGGCCAACCGCGTAACGGCGCATGGCTACGGCAAGGAATCGCCGATTGCGGATAACGGGACCGAAGCGGGCCGTGCAGAGAATCGCCGCGTGGAATTCGTGGTCCTGAGCGATTGATCGTGAAAGGCGCGATCTTTCTCCTGGCGATTGCCTGGCTTGCTGCTGCTTCCGGCGGATGTAGCGGCGGGCGGCACACGGCGAATCTGGACATTGCGCTCACCGATGGCACCCACGTTCAGGGGCGGCTCGTGGCCGTGGATACCGATTGGATCGTGCTGGACCAGATTCCCGGCGAGACCGATTTGCCGCTCATGCTCCTCGATTACGGGCTGATCGATACCGTTACGATTCCTGGCCGGGACCTGCAAGTTCCCGGCGCAACACTTGGCGGCCTTGTGGGGGCTGTTAGCGGCCTCTTCATTTCGAGCGGATGGACCTTCGACTCCACGACGATTGCAAAGCATCCAACGCGAAGCATACTCGGATTTACAGCCGGTCTTTTGGCTGGTGCGGCGGCCGGTTATCTGGTGGGAAGCGCCTATACGGATAGCACGCTTATCTTTTCCCAGCCCGATTCGATGGACTACGTCTATCTTCGAACGCGCGCGCGTTATCCGGACACGATTCCGCATTGGCTCCGGCAGGAGATCGATACTGCTTCCCTGGTCGGCGCCAGCGCCGGTGAGTGAGCGCGAGCCGTAACCGTTCGGCAAGCTCTACCTTAGTGCTCGGCAAGAACGCCCGAGATCATATCATGGTGCAGGCCATTGGTGGCGATGATGGAACGTTTGTAGATGTGGTAATCCATGCCATCATAATGCGTAACACGGCCCCCGGCTTCGCGGACCATCAGTTGCCCGGCTGAGGTATCCCAGGGTGAAAGCCCGACTTCCCAAAACGCTTCGAAACGACCGCAGGCCACATACGCGAGGTCCAGCGCGGCACTGCCCAGCCGCCGGATGAGCAAGCCACGATTGAGGAACCGATTGAACTGCTCGATCACCGAATCCGGATTTTCCTGCACATTATATGGGAACCCGGTAACAAACAGGCTCTTCGTGGTATTGGCTTGGGTGGAGACGTGCATACGCTCGCCATTTCGGAATGCGCCATGCCCGCGCCGGACGCTGAACATTTCGTCCAGATTGGGATTGTAGATCGCACCACATTCTACGATGCCGTTCACTTCCACGCCGACGGAGACGCACCAGATGGGCAGCCCGTGGGCAAAGTTTACCGTGCCGTCGATCGGGTCAATGATCCAGCGAACGACATTCTGCCCGGGATTGGCCGGAGCCTCCTCATCGCTTGCGCCCAGTTCTTCGCCGAGGAACACGTGGTCCGGGTAACGAGCGAGCACCGTATCGCGGATGGTCTGCTCGTTACGGGCATCCACCTGCGTGACGATGTCCATGTCATTGGTCTTCGTGGTAATCGTGAGGTCCGCAAGTTGAACGGCGCGGGCAAAATCGCCGGCTTCGCGTGCCGCTTGCATGGCGAGGGAAAGATAGTCCTGAATGATGTCCATTGCCATAGAAAACCACCTTCGGGAAGGAACCGTTGTAGTTATGCAATCGACGGCCCTATATGGCCACATTACCGCTCTATACGTACAATTCTTCATTCCTCATACTTAATTCTTCCATGCTTTTGCTCCATTCGCTCATACTTGGTAGCCTGGTGGGATATTGTTGCGGATCGATTCCCTCGGCGTATCTCCTCACGCGCTGGAAGGCAGGACTCGATCTTCGGCGCGAAGGCTCGCGGAATATCGGGGCGCGCAATGCGTTCGAAGTGACTGGGAACCGTTCCATCGGTAGGTGGGTGCTCGCGGCGGATATCCTGAAAGCGCTGCTTCCCGTGCTGGTCTTCGAACTCCTGGGGCTATCGCAGCCACTCCTCGTTCTCCTGCCGGCGCTCGTGCTGGGGCATTGCTATCCGGTCTGGTTACTGTTTCATGGGGGCCGGGGATTGGCTACATCGGCCGGGGCGCTCCTGCTCGTAAATCCTGCTGCGGTTATCGCGTGGCTTGTGCTTTACGCAATCTTTCAGCGCATTCGTGAGGATGTCCATTTCTCTTCGGTGATGGCAAGTGGTGGGGCGCTCCTGCTCTTGCTGCTCCTTCCATTTCGCGTTATCGAAGCGACAACGTTTTCCATGAGTGGGCTGGAGCACGAGGCGCCACAGCTCACTCTCTCCATCGGCATTATCGTTCTCGTTATTCTTTCGCGGCACATCGAGCCTATGGTGCAGAGAGTCCGGAAACGGCGTGTATAGAGGATTGCTCCTCGGCCGATTCCGAAACTCCTGCCGCGAATTTCCGTTCTTTTCCCAACATGAACGATATGCAGAGCGGAATGCATAGTAGAAAACGAACGATGAACATTTTACTCCTTTATCTTTTCGGATTTATCTCGCTGGCCTCCCCTTTGACCGGCTGCAGCCGGTCGAACAATGGCCATGTCTATACCGTCGCGGAGCACCAGGGCAATCTGGATTCGATCGATGCCACGATTACGGGCGGACGGCATAACGCCATTACCGTGGCCGTTGCGAAAGCCAGTCCGGCGGTCGTGGGAATTAATGTGACGGCTACGCGTACGATGCAAGTTGATCCCTTTGGAGGAATGTTTGGAAACGATCCCTTCTGGCGCCAATTCGGGTTTGGCCCACGAATGCAGAAGTATCAGGTGAAAGAGCTTGGCTCCGGATTTATCATTTCGCCGGATGGCTACATTCTCACGAACGATCACGTTGCCGGTGAGGCGACCAAGATCATCGTAACCACCACGGACGGATCGCAATACGACGCGAAACTGGTGGGGACGGACCGGAATTCGGACGTCTCGCTGCTCAAGATCGACGGGAAGCATTTGCCCTATCTCAAGCTTGGTAATTCGGATGATCTCGCGGTCGGTGAATGGGCGATTGCCATGGGCAATCCGTTCGGCCTGTTTTCGATCAACGATAAGCCGACGGTGACGGTCGGCGTCGTCAGCAATACCGGCGTAAATCTGGGATTGGAAGAAGGCCGGAACTATCGTGACATGATCCAGACGGATGCCGCGATTTCGAGCGGTAATTCCGGCGGGCCGCTGCTCGATGCCAATGGCGAGGTAATCGGCATGAACTCCGTCATTCGTTCCACCGCCCAGAGCGGAAATATGGTAGGCTCCATCGGGCTCGGCTTTGCCATTCCGATCAATCGCATCAAAATGGTCGTCGATCATTTGCGGGCCGGCGAAAAGATGAACCATAATATTGGCGATCTCGGCATGATCTATCAGGACGTCAATGGCGATACGCGCGAATATTTCAATCTTTCGAGCGATATCGGGGTCGTGGTGACCGGAGTGAACCGAGCAGGCCTGGCGCAGGAAGATGGGATTCAGCCCGGC
>JAKAIL010000027.1 GCA_021825235.1 Bacteroidota bacterium
GTGCGCGTCTCCACGGCGAATAATGAAGTGCGGACGATTAAGATAACGAAGCAGTAATAATTCTCGAGCAAGTTCAAAAAGCCCTTCCATAGTCCGGAAGGGCTTTTTCAATGAAAGCTCGTCCTATAGCCGTGAACTTTCCTTCACCCCGTCCGGTTAGCTTGTTCCAGTTTAGTTTCGCTTTCTCATAGCCGGATGGATCTGCGCCATCGTAATTTCCCCTGCTGCTATCGCTGGGCCGCCGTGCTCGTTGCGATGCTGATGTTCGCGCTTGTTTCACCGGCGCGCGCTCAACTGATGCTCAATAATGGTGCGGTCATCGTCACGAAGCCCGGTGCGTTCATGCAGGTCAACGGAGCGTATCAGAACCTGTACGGTTCCATCGATGACTCCGGCACCGTCACCATCACCACCGATTTCACGAATAATTCTACAGCGACCTCGAGTAATGCCGGGCTGTACAATATTGGTGGGAATTTCACAAACGACGGGACCTTCAACAAAAAGACGGGGACTGTGGACCTCTATGGGAGTTCGAACCAGAACGTCGGCGGCTCGGTAATTACGACCTTTTACAATCTCCAATTTACCGGTGGTGGATCGAAAACGCTGACCCAAAAAGAGATTGTCGATTCAAATTGCTATTTCACGGACGGTGTCTGCTACACGACGCAGCCGGACGTGCTGAACTTCGATTCGGTGGGGAATTGGATCAACAATTCCGGAATGCCGACGTCTTCATGCGTAAGCTATGTCAGCGGTCCCTGTGAGAAGTTATTGGATAGCCACAGCGCGACATTTGATGGCAGTAGCAATCCCGCTTTTTGGTTTCCGGTGGGGAAAGATGGGCGTGCAAATACCTGCGCTATTTTCCCGGACGAGCTGGATGATAATGCGTCGGTCACCTTTCGAACCGAATATTTCGATTTCAGCTATGTGGATACAAAAGATTACCAATCTCCGCTGACGGGCGTTAGCACGCGGCAGTATTGGCACGGCGATATTGTTAGCAATACCGGCGATCCCCCTTCTGCCAAAATCCGGCTGTATTGGATTCCGGGCGATTATGTCGCCAGTTGGATGCCGAGCGTCTCGAACCTGGTTGTGGCGCGATGGGATACGCTGGCGCCGAATCCGCCGGGGCCCACTCCGGCCTGGGTAACGGCCGGAGTGAGCGCGGTTATGACCGGCGCGACCTACAATTCAGGCTGGATCACATCCAGCAACCTTTCGGCCTCGAAGTACGGGACCGACACGATCAATCGTCCATTCACGCTCTCCTCACTCAATAATGATAATTCCCTGCCGGTGGATATGGGTCCGTTTACCGCGCGGCAGGTTGGGAACGCGGTCCTGCTCGATTGGCAAACCTACAGCGAGAGTGAATTGCGCGGGTTCGAAGTGGAGCGGATCCGAGGAGCGAACACGAGCAACAAAGGCGCAGATTATAGCACCGAATCCGGGTCTTCGGTCATTCAAAGTTTCGAGAACGATACCGCGTTGCTGGCGAAAAATCCCTGGGGCGCGAGCTATCAGACTGCGGATGACAACCTCGCGGGAAACGGGACCTACACCTACGATTTGTATGAAGTCGATCAGAATGGCCTCCGCACGCGCGTGGGAACCAAGACGGTCGAATTCAATGCGATCGCGATTCCCACCGCCCTCACACTGGCGGCCTATCCCAACCCCGCTTCCCACAGTGTACAAATCGACTTTGGGTTGCCACACGATGCGGTTGTCTCCTTCGATCTCTTCGATGTAATGGGACGAAGGCTCCTGCACCTTCCCCCGCAAAGTTTGACTGCCGGGCCTCATAGGATACCAATCGATATCTCTTCCGTGGCCGACGGAACATACAGCCTGCAATTGACCGCAGGCCAGGAACATTATTGTCAAAAGCTACTCGTCATCCATTGATGGCGCGCCGGCATCGATGTCGGCGATTCGATTAAATTGCCTTTTTTCATGATTATTTTGAGAGATTCTTCTACTGTCTGTAGCTCGCGCATCGTGGAACATTTATAGAGCGAGGGCTGTCTCCATTAGCGGCACGTCATGGAACGGGGCGCAACGGACGCCCTCCATAGATGCCAGATCGGTTGTTTCCCGGCGTAGTGCCGAATAACCGAGCGTAAGAATATTGTTTAGTTATGCCAGGAATGGGAACTGTCTGCCCGGTTCGGGAACAGCATTCTCTCTCGCCCGCACTTCGAACGGGCGCTGTTTTGCTGTGTCTGTTGGTTGCCGTCGCGGCTCACGCTCAAAATGTAGGCATCAATATCGCAGTTCCCGATAATTCTGCATTGCTCCAGATGGAGTCCACAACGCAGGGATTCCTTCCGCCGCGCATGACGAATACTCAGATGCTTGCCATTGCGTCACCGGCCACGAGCGATCTCGTGTACAATACGACGTATAGTAATTACTATTACTACAATGGCACGATCTGGACTCCTCTGTTAGGGAGCGGCTGGTCCATCACCGGTAATACCGGAACGAGTCCTTCGACGAATTTCCTCGGTACGATCGATTCGGTTGATCTTGTGCAGCGGACGAACGATCATGAGCGCCTGCGCGTCTATGCGGGCAGCGGCGTCGGAATTACGAACACGCAGGACGAGGCGGGATCGCTTATCTTGTATGAACCTTCCAGCTATGGCACGCGCTATACAGCCTTCGAGGCGGGCTATCAGGATAGCACGATTCACTATACGCTTCCACCCACCGACGGTACGGAAGGACAGGCGCTCGACGATAGTCTTGGAATTATGGGATGGAAAACCTTTGGAACGGTTGGCGGAGGATTTGGTGATACCTTGTGGGCGCGCGGGAGCGGCACGTATTCGCTCTATTCATTTGGGATTGGGAACTCCAAGGCCAGTGGGAAATACGATATTGTTTCTACCGAATATTGCTCCGCGACTTCCGAGGCCGCATCGGTCTTCGGAGATTCCAATAGTTCCAGCTCGAAGTATGGCTGTGTGACTGGGGGTTCGAATAACAGCGTCTCCGGTCAGGGAGGCAGCACGGTCCGCGGCGGTGCGTTCAATCGTGCCGGTTCCCAGAATACGATGATCATTGGTGGCCTCTATAACAGTACCAGTGGCCAGAACTCGGTGATTCTCGGGGGCGATTCCAATTCCGTCAGCGGAGCTGACGCCATTATTATCAATGGCGCGGATAACTCCTTCAGCAGTCAGGACAATCTCCTCTTTGGCTATGGTGCGCATCCAACCGGTTCTGACCAGTTGATTTTCTATCCACCGACATCCTCCGGCATAAAAACGGGAATCCAGAATACCAGCCCGACGGAGGCGATGGACGTTACCGGCAACGTACGGGTGTCGGCAGCCTTAAAACCAAATGGTTCGGCAGGTTCAGTGGGGCAGTACCTGCTCTCGGCGGGATCCAGTTCACCACCCTCGTGGGGAGCGGTTACGATCCCAACGACGAACGATTGGGGATTAACGGGGAATACGGGTGCCAGTTCCACGAGCAATTATATAGGAACGAACGATTCGGTGGCCTTTGTAATGCGCACCAACGCCACGGAACGGGCGCGCATTCGTGCAAACGGTTTTGTCGGGATTGGGACCACGTCGCCGTCGCATCAACTGGAGGTGGTCAGTACCAGCACCACGGATGAGATTGCTGCGATATTCGGGAATGCCACCGGGAACACCACGGTGCAGTCGGTCGGCGTATGGGGACGGGCCGATAACACGAATACCGCGAACACGGGTACGATTTCCGTGCTTGGAACGGGCAATGGAAGCGCCACCGCCGGCTCGACCAATGTGGCTCTGCAAATTTCTCAGGGGGAGTTCGCTATGGGCCGCACGACCCAGGCGCCTTCGGTGGGAACGGACGTTGAGCCAGCCGCGTCGGGCACCGCCTTTTCGCAGCAAGGCCCCTCGGGAGTCATTCAACTTGCGTTGTTGACGGACCTGGGCGATAACACCGCTCCGGTTGCCGGGGTCTATCAGGATTTGGGAACGGTTACGATCTATAACCGCTACATAACGACCAGTAGTATTATCCTTGCCGCCGTGGTCGAAAAGATCAATGGTGGCGGCGACCCCAGCCCGCAGGATGCCGTGTACCGGGTCGATGTCGAGAGCCGTGCGGCGGGCTCCTGCGTCATTCATATCGGAATGTTCCCCACCGTCACCGATATCAACAAATTCGAAGGATCGGACTATATTCACGTGGGATACCTCGTGCTTAATCCGGGAAGATAACGGGATCACGAGGCATGAAGAACGATGAAGGATGAGCCAAACATAAAACGGCAGAACGCATCGCAATCGGTGCGCCGAATGGTATTCACTGCGTGGCAGTGGATGGCCATACTGTTGCTTTCCTCTACCATCCTTTTTCATTCCGCATTGCCCGCGCGTGCCCAGTCGCGCAATGTCGGAATTGGAACGACCTCTCCGAATGCCAGCGCGCTGCTCGACCTGACGAGCACCTCGCGCGGGCTCCTCATTCCCCGGATGACGGAAGCCCAGAAGTATGCCATTGCCTCACCCGCAACCGGTCTTGTCATTTATCAGACGGGAACGCAGGACACCGGCACGTATGCCGGGCAAAGCCCGACGTTTTGGTATTATAACGGTGGCCGATGGATCCCCTTTTTGAGCGGCGGATGGCTTCTGCTCGGAAACGCCGGCACCAGTGCATCCACCAATTTTATCGGCACGATCGATTCCACGGATTGGGTCATCCGCACGCATAATACGGAGCGCGTGCGCGTCTTTGCTGGAGGGAATGTGGGGCTGACCAATAGCACGAACAGCGCGGAAGAGCTGCGGTTCTATCAGCCGTCCGGAATGGGTTCCTATTATAGTGGATTCAAAGCGGCTACCATGACGGGTTCCGTCTCGTACACCTGGCCTCCGCACGATGGCAATGGTGTGAACTATATTCTGTGTACGGACGGCGCGGCGCACCTTTCCTGGCGCGGATTTGGACAGGCAGGCGGCGGTGGATTAGATACTTTCTGGTCGCGCGGGACCGGCCGGTTTTCCCTTATCGGTCATGGGTATGGCAACGAAGCCTCGGGCGATTATTCTCTGACGGATGGTCTGAACAATCAAGCGTCCGGCACGGCCTCCGTGGTCTGGGGGGAATACAATCAGGGCTCTGGGTATGGATCGATTGTTTCCGGCGGTCAATACGATACCGCCAGCGGCAGCTATGCGACGATCGGCGGTGGAAGCAATAATTCAGCAACGGCTAATTATTCCTGCGTGGTCGCCGGGTCGCAGAATAGCGCATGCGGTCCTTATGCCGTCGTGGTCGGAGGCAGTAACAATACGGCCTGCGGCAATTACGCAGTGGTGCTGGGGGGCACGAACAATTCCGTTCCTGGTAACTATTCGCTGGCCTTCGGGGTCGGCTGCAATGTTACGCAAAACAACAGCGTCGTGTATTATTCCACGAGCGGTGTAACGGTCGGTATTGGTAACACGGCTCCTGCGGAAGCACTGGATATCACGGGCAACTTTAAGTTCTCCGGGGCAATGATGCCCAATGGCCTTGCCGGTACGCCGGGGAATATCCTTCAGTCGGGCGGGGGAAGCGCAGACGTATGGACTTCGCCCGGCGCGACGGGCTGGAGCACCTGGGGAAATTCCGGGACCGCTCCTACCACCAACTACGCCGGGACCGGCGATGCCCAGGCATTCGTTTTTAGAACGAATGGGACGGAGCGCATGCGCATCCTTTCGACGGGGCAAGTGGCAATCGATACTACGGCTACCGTCCATCAATTGCATTCCCGCTATATGGGAACTACCGACGAGACGGCCGCCGTCTTCGGCCAGACCACTGCTTCCACCACGAACCAGGCCATTGGTGTATGGGGAGCGGTCTCGAATACCTCCACCGCAAACACGGGGACCATCGGCGTGTTCGCGACCGGCAACGGAAACACGAGCGCCGGCCAAACGAACGTAGCTTTGCAACTGAACGATGGTGAATTTACGATGGGCCGGACGACCGAAGCGCCCGGAGCCGGAACCGATGTCGAAGGAGCGGCGGGCGGCACGGCCTACTCGGCGCAAGGGCCCAGTGGCGTTATCGAGTTAACGCTCGGTGGCGGGAACCTTTCTACCGTGGCACCGACCGCCGGCGTCTTTCAGGACCTGGGTTCGATCACGGTGAATAACCGCTATTGTATGGCAGCCAGTATCGCGCTAGTCTATATTGTTTCGAAGTTGGACGATGGCGTTGCACCCGATTGCTCGCAAGCCGAGTATTTTGCCGATGTCAATAATCGCGTTGCCGGTTCTTTTAGCGTTCATGTCGGGATGATTCCAACGATCACCAATGGATCGAATTATTCCACCTCGGATAAAATCCGGGTGGGCTACATCATTGTCAACCCGGGCAGATAACACCACTGATGAATGACGAATGAGGAATGTTGAACCAAGAATAGCGGGAGTGGGTGCGGTAGTGGAAAACCGCTGTCCAGCTTGTCAATTCACTGCCTGGCAGTGGATGACAATACTTCTGCTTTCATTCTTCATCCTTCATCATTCCGCATTGCCCGCGATTGCGCAGGCGAACGTTGGCATTGGGACCACATCGCCGGCAGCGAGCGCGCTCCTCGATTTAACCGATACTTCCGCCGGCTTGCTCGTGCCACGGATGATGGGCAGCCAGCGTAGCGCCATTGCTACGCCGGCGACGGGACTCCTGGTATTCCAAACGGATACGCAGACGAGTGGGACCTATTCCGGCCAGGCGCCGACGTTCTGGTATTACAATGGCACGGCCTGGATTCCACTACAGGGAGCGGCTTGGCAGTTAACCGGAAATTCGGGGACCAGTGCAACCAATAATTTTATCGGGACCACCGATTCTACGGATTGGGTCATTCGGACGCACGATACCGAGCGCGTTCGGATCTATGCCGGAGGCAATGTCGCATTGCCGAACTTCGATAATACCGCCGAGGAAATACGATTCTTTACGCCTTCCAGCGCGGGATCGTATTATACCGGCTGGAAGTCGGACATCGATAGCAGCACGACGACCTACATCTGGCCGGCGTACAATGGTGATTCCTCCAACTGGGTGCTGTGTACGGATGGTTTTGGCGATCTGACGTGGCGAGGCTTCAGTTCTGCCGGCGGCGGCGGTATCGATACGATGTGGACGCGCGGCACCGGGACCGATGCCCTCGTCGGCCATGGCGCCGGGAACGTGTCCTCCGGCGCGTATTCCATATCTTCCGGGTACTACAATACTGCCTCCGGGGCAGGGACGGTCGTTTGGGGTGAAAACAATATCGCCTCCGGCTATGCGGCCGTGGTGGCGGGTGGATTTTATGATACGGCCAGTGGTAACTATAGCACGGTGGGGGGCGGCTCCAGTAACTCTGCCACGGGAACCTATTCTTCGATCGTCGCGGGCCAGCATAATACGGCGTGTGGAACCTATGCCGTTGTGGTAGGCGGCTCCTACAATAAGGCCTGCGGTACGTATTCGACCGTTCTCGGGGGTTCGGGCAATACCGTCACCGGCAATTACTCTCTGGCCTATGGAGTGGGAGCGAATGTCACCACCGACAATACGATTGTCTATTATGATTCCACCAGCGGAAGCCCCATGAAAGTAGGGATTGGGAACACGGCGCCCACCCAGGCGCTCGATGTGACCGGTAATATTCGGTTTTCGGGTGCGCTCAAACCGAATGGCCTTGCCGGCACGACGGGCTATGTGCTGACCTCACTCGGTTCCAATACCGCGCCGATCTGGGATTCCACAGGGAATTTTTATTGGAGGCTCTGGGGCAATAGCGGCACCTCGCCTACCTATAATTACCTGGGCACCACGGATGCTAATGCGCTGGCCTTCAACACCAATGCTACCGAACGCATGCGCATCCTTTCGACCGGCCAGGTGGGAATTAACACCACCACGCCGGCACACCAACTCACGTCCGTTTATTCCGGTACGAGCAATGAGACCGCCGCCGTCTTTGGCAATGCTACGGGTTCGACCACGAATCAAGCGGTTGGCGTGTGGGGGTCCGCATCGGCCAATACCGGGACCATCGCGATCTTAGCCACCGGCAATGGGAATACCACTGCCGGAACGACGAACGTTGCGCTCCAGCTTAACGATGGGGAATTCACGATGGGCCGCACAACGAACACCCCAAGCGCCGGTACGGATGTCGAAGCTGCGGCCAGCGGGACTGCTTATTCGCAACAGGGACCGAGCGGAGTCGTAGAGTTAACGCTGGGCGGTGGGAATCTTTCTACCGTTGCACCGACGAGCGGAGTCTATCAGGACCTCGGGACCGTAACGATTGACAACCAGTTCTGCACGGCCTCCAGCATCGTCTTGGTAAATATCGTTTCTAAATTGGACGATGGAGTTGCACCGGACTGCCGTCAGGCTGAATATTTTGTGGATGTCACCAATCGCACCTCCGGCACCTTCGATATTCGTGTCGGAATGATTCCTACGATCACCAACTTCGCGAATTATTCCACTTCGGACAAGATCCGCGTGGGATATATGGTCGTCAATCCCGGGCGATAATTCATTCCGTAGGGGTTAACCGACGCCCTGCACGTCCACGTCCACCACGACTTTCACTTGGGGAGCGGCAAACCGTTTTTGATATTCATCGAGCGCGCCCGTAATGAGCCGGCGGATTTTCTCGCCATTGGGGTCCTGCCTTTTAAAATCCTTGATAAGGATATGCCACCGGAATTCTCCTCGGAGCTTTGCGATCATGGGCGGCGCCGGACCCATGCGCTCGTAATAGGAGGCGCGCGGGGGAAAAAGCGTGGCGAATTGTTCCGCGCGTTCCATCGTGGCCGCTTCGTGCAGGCCGCGAAATTCCAGGAGGATCAGGCGGCTGAAGGGTGGATAGCGCAATGCCGCGCGCTCCTTCAGCTCGCGGTCGAAGAAGGTCTCGTATTCATGGTGGACGGCAAGGTCAATTGCATCGTTCGTTGGCTGGAGCGTTTGAATAAGGACTTCACCGGCAAGTTCCCTGCTGCGCCCGGCACGACCCGAGACTTGCGTGAGGAGTTGGAACGTTCGCTCGCTCGAACGAAAATCGGGAAGGTTCAGGCTCGTATCCGCGCTCACGACGCCCACGAGCGTTACGCGTGGGAAATCCAGCCCCTTGGCGACCATTTGTGTTCCCAACAAAATATCCGCTTCGCCGCTCGCAAAACGGGTAAGAATGTTCTGATACGCTCCTTTGCGGGCTGTGGTATCTAAGTCCATGCGAACGATCTTCGCATCGGGGAACGCTTTTGCGATGTCTTCTTCGACGCGCTGGGTGCCGGTCCCGCCGAGCCGGAGGGTTTCCGCGCCGCAGGTGGAGCACGTAGCCCGCCGCGGTGTGACATATCCGCAATAATGGCAGCGCATCTGGTTCCGCTCCCGATGGTAGGTGAGCGTTACCGAGCAATTGGAGCACATTTCGGCATTGCCGCACGTAAGGCATTCGAGATACGTCGAGTATCCGCGCCGGTTTTGGAACAGGACGATTCCTTCCTTGCGCTCCAATCGCTCCAGGATTGCCTGACGAAGTTCCGGGGTAAGCGCAATCTTGGCTTTGGCAAAATCGCGCCGGTTTTCTGCCGTTCGCAGGTCAATGATCTTTACGCTTGGCAGCGCTGCTTGCTTGGCGCGCCTGGTGAGCCGCACTACGTCATATTTTCCTTCCCGCGTATTGTAGTAGGATTCCAGGCTCGGTGTGGCACTGCCCAGAACTGCCACGGCGTTCCGCATGGCCGCCCGGACGACCGCTGCATCGCGTGCATGGTAGCGCGGCGAACTATCGAATTGCTTATAGGTCGCTTCGTGCTCTTCGTCCACAATAAGGAGCTTTAGGTCCTGCACGGGCGCAAAGACGGCGCTTCGCGCACCGATCGCAAGCTTCGTTCGCCCATCGGCCAAGGCGCGCCAGGCGGTATATCGTTCGCCTAAGGACATGCGCGAATGGAGCACGGCGAGATCGGACGCGCTGGGAAGGCTCAGCCGCCGCATGAAGCGATCGATAAGCTGCGGCGTGAGAGAAATCTCCGGTACCAGGATGAGAACACCGCCGCCCTCCGCAAGCACTTTCTTAGCCAGTGCAATATACACTTCGGTTTTACCGGAACCGGTGACGCCATGCAAGAGGAAGGTCTTGTGCTTGCCAGAGTCGAGTGCTCCGGCGATCTCGCCAACCGCAACGTGTTGTTCCAGTGTCAAATGAATGTTGGAAATGTCGTCCTCGGTGATGTTCGTGGCCGTGCCGTTCGGGGTGTGCGCGCGCTGTTCTTGCCGATTGGTTACAACATATCCTTTTTCGCGCAGCGACGCAAAGGTACTTTGCGAGGCCTGGGACTTCTTTAGGAGCAGCGGAACTGTGAGCGGTACATCAGGCGAGAGCTGCTTCTGTTGCACAAGCGCGAGCAGTACGTTGGCTTGCCGTGGCGCTTGCTTTTCGAGCTCGTTCAGAACCTCCGCCAATCGTTCCGAGCCAATCGCAAGTTCCGGCGCCAGTTGCGCGATGGTTTCTTTCTTCGTCGCAGCTTGTCGCGTGAGCATCCGCTCGATCGTAATGTGTCCGGCATCTTCGAGTGCGTGGAGCGAGGCATAGAGGTTTTTTGCTCCGGTCATTTTGGCGAGCCGCGCAATGGAAATTCCACGCTCGTGCTCGCCGATCACATTCACAAGGCTTGCGCGCCAAGCGCTCGATCCTACGAGGACGTTCTGCACGGCCTCAGCAATCTTTACAACAGCCTTGGTCTCCGGCTTTAATCCTTCCGGCAGTGCGGCGGCCAGCACATCCCCCCAGGAAGTGAGGTAATACATCGCAAGCCATTTGGTCCAGCGCAAAAAGTCTTCGTCGAAGACGGGTGCGGCATCCAGCACATCGGTAATCGGGCGTACTTTCGTTTTGATTGCCGGGGCCTGCGAGGTACGGCCCACGAGCACGCCGGTCTTTTCCCGCTTGCCAATAGGGACGAGCACGCGGGAACCAACGAGCGCCCGCTCGGCAAGTTCTTCCGGGATCGAATAGGTCAGTCCCCCGGAGCCGCCGGAATGGAACTTAAAAGGAAGCGAGAGCGCAACAATTCCGAACCGGACAGGGGCAGCATCAGTCGGCATGTTCCGGCTTCTCCTCGCCGCCCGCCTGTTCATTTGCGATGTGCTCCTCAATGAGCTGCCGCATTTTCTCTTCGACCTGTTGATGAGCGGTGCCGCGCACGATCAGTTCGAGTTGCGGGCAAAACGCGGAGTACACTTGTTCACCCTGCCGGCGAACGAGGATTTCGTAGTCTTTATCTCCGATGCGCATAGTGATTACGGTTTCAAACTGGGTTCCGGTTCTATAACGCGCTCGCGTTCCCGAAGGGGTTGCTGCGAGGCGAGGCGTGCGGCAAGCTGGATACCTTCGAGCACGAGGTCCGGCGCGAAATGCGAGACGAGAGCGGTTCGACCTTCGAAATGCCGCGCCAGGCCGCCGGTCGCACAGACAATGGGTTCTTGATTGGGAAACGCCGCAGCGCCGAGCCGCTTCACAAAGCCTTCGAACTGCGATAGCCCGCCATACATAATGCCGGATTGAATGCTTTCCACCGTGGTGCGGCCAATAATACTTGCCGGAAAGGCCAGGTCAATGGGCGGTAGCTGGGCGGCGCGGCGGGTAAGCGCCTCCGAACTAAGTTCCAGCCCGGGAGCAATGGCACCGCCTAAATACATGCCCTCGGAGGTCACGCAATCGTAGGTTGTGGCCGTGCCCATGTCCACCACGATGCAGGGCTGGCGTTCGCGCTCGCCCCACAGCTTATAGGCTGCCAGTGCGCCGAGCACGCGGTCGGTTCCGAGTTCCTCCGGATGCGGATAGTTTTTCTCGATCGGGATATTCCCGCTGGTCAGGACCAGCACAATAGCATTTGGAAAAATCTCGTGAAGTACCACGATAAGTTCGTCCGAGGCCCAGGGGACAACGGAGGCCAGTGCGATCGTCTCGGGTGAAATAACGCCGGTAAGTGGCGTGTCCAAAGTTTCGCGCGTCAACGCGCGGTGCGTAAGCGTGCGCGTGGGAATATCGAATCGCTTTTCGAGACGCCCTTCCGGAGAAAAGAGTCCCAGCGAAGTCGAAGTGTTTCCGATGTCCACTGCGAGCAGTCCCATGCTTTGGATGCAAACCAAATTTCATCGCTAACCATTCGGCTGTTTATCCCAAGAAAGGCTGCCGGCGCGGACGGCGATTACGTTACCATTTTCATCGCTCAGACGTGCAGCGCCAGACTCTTCGATTCCTTCAAAGTGCAGGCCCATCGTATGGCGGCCGCTTTCGATTACTTCGAGTGAAGGTAGCTGGGTCATCCACTGGAGTTCCTTTTGTAGCCGGGAAAGGACGTGAGGAACGGGAGAGACATGCAGTTCGGCAGCGATAGAATTGAGAATTTCTTCACGGACTGCTTCAACCGTTGCATGGATTCCTTCCTTCATCAGCGACGTGGCCATGGGCGCTATTTCCTCCGGGAACGAACGTTGCCGAACATTCACGCCGATTCCGACAATGGCCGAGCGCATCGTTGTACCAGACCACTGGGCTTCGATGAGCAGTCCGGAGACTTTTTTACCCTTCAGCAATATATCATTTGGCCATTTTAGGCGAACGTCGTTCCCATTCGCATGGTCCTTCGAAAGGCGGCGAAGCGCGCTGAGCACGGCGAGCGCCGCGCGATACTGCAGCAAATGCGCGGGTTCCGGAATCTGCGTGAGCACCACGCTCAGGAGCAGCGAAGCGCCTGCTTCATCGCTCCATGTGCGGCCAGCGCCACGGCCACGTCCCTGGGTTTGGTGCCGTGCTGTGATTGCATCGCCGTGGCTCAACTCGCCGCGGGCCAGCATCTCGCCGGCCAGCGTGTTGGTCGAGGTGACTTCGTCGAATTCCAGAAGCATTGAAAGTGCTAAAGTGCTGCGTGCGTGTGCGTGTGCGTGTGCGTGTGCGTGTGCGTGTGCGTGTGCGTGTGCGTGTGCGTGTGCGTGTGCGTGTGCGTGTGCGTGTGCGTGTGCGTGTGCGTGTGCGTGTTGAGAACAAGATTTTGCGATCTTTCGTGAAGCACATTTTGCACTTTGGCTGTTCCATAACGTCAAGGTTACTTAGCACTTTAGCACTTCACGACGTGATTGTTTACAAATTCGGTGGCGCGCTGGCCCGCTCGAAACGCGGGATCGAGGCGCTTGTGCGGATACTTCGCGAGGCGGTGAAACGCGAAGCCACGTACGCGCGCCGCAAATCCAAAAGCGAGACCATACACGGCATTGTGCTGGTAACGAGCGCGATCGGCCACACGACGCGCAATCTTGCCCGCGCCGCAGAGCTTGCCGAGGAAGGCCGCCTTGCCGAAGCCGAGAGCTCGCTCGCGCGGACCATCGCCCAGCATAAGCAGCTTGCCGAAACGCTTCAGTTGGAGGACGAAGAGGCGCTCTTCGATCGGCTGGATTCAATCGCGAACGAAATTTCCGGGTGGCTGGAAGGCGTCGCCATCGTTCGCGAGCTTTCGCCGCGCACGCGCGATGCCGTGCTCGCGAGCGGTGAACGATTAAGTGCTGCGCTTATCGAGGCCGTGCTGCGCGATCGCAAGTTCCCGGTGCGCCACGTCGAGGCAAGCAATGTGATTATCACCGACGAGCAATTCGGCCATGCCCGTCCCAATCTGGAAGAGATGGCCCGGATGTCAGAGAAATATATCGTTCCAGGGCTACGCCGCGCGAATATCGTGCTCCTCGAAGGATTTGCTGGCGCCACGCCCGATGGCATCACGACGACGATGGGTAGTGAAAGCTCCGATCTTACCGCTACGCTGCTGGCGAATGTGTTGGGTGCCCAAGAGGTGGTGATTTGGAAAACGTTGCCGGGGATCTATTCTGCCGATCCCGAATTGGTGAAGACTCCGAAGCTCATTCGCTCGCTCAGCTTCGACGAAGCCGAAGAAATTGGGCGGCGCGGCTCGCGCATTCTGTTCCCAACCTTCGCGCATCCGCTCATGGAGGCCAATACGCCGCTCCGTATTGCGACTCCCTTCGGACATGCCGCGCGCCACACCACGCTGCAGCGGGAGGTGTCTCCCGCGCGCAGGACCGTACCGCTGGCGATAGCACTTGAACCGCATCTCATTCCGATCTCTCTTCCCAGGAACCATATTCCTCCGAAGCGGGCACTGCGCGCGCCATCGCCCACAGAGCTGGTATTACAACATGCCGTGATGAACTGGTCCTCCTCGAACGAAGAGCACGCGCTCCTCAGAAAAGAAGACTGGCGGGCGCTTGCGCGAACAGAGATTGCGGTTGCCGAAGGTCCGGCGCTTGCGGCAATATCGCTCGTCTTTCGCGCGACGGAGCGCGATGGGAACTCTGCGCTCCTGACCGAACTGGCCCGCAGCCTGCGCGCGTTTCACCTCCACAGCATCCTCACCCTCGAACGCAGCCTTATTGCCCTGGTGGACGATGCCGAAGCCCTGCCCGCGCTAAAGAAGCTGCACAAGGACTTGTTCGAATAAGGACTAATGAACCACGGCTATCAGGCATCGAAGACTGTTCGACATTTGAGACGTTCAAAAACGAACCATTCGAATCCGATAATTGAAGCGTAAAGATATTTCCCGAATTAAATGCTCCGGTTGCCTGGTAGGGAACCGAAAGAGTATCTCCCACGCAATACGTAAGCTTCGTAATCGGCCCAAGCGTGATGGTCTGGGCCTGTAATGCTGCCGGCACCAGCAAGAGGATTGCAAATCGGAGGAATTTCACTCTCTAAATAACTTCGGAGGGTTCATTTTGTTACACCTACAGCAGCCCAATGGGCATAATTCGTAGGCCGCCCGCGCCGAACCGATATGATGACCCTAACGGGGTGAAGCGCGGCCGCGGGACGGCCACCGAAGAAGCCATCGCGATTGGCCTACCCGGCGGTGTAACAAATCGCGCTCGTGCGTGTTTGTTACAGGTGAATCCTTAAATAATGAGAAGGAGACGGGCTATGAAGGGTGTCGCCGGATCCCGTCTCACGCGAGTTCCATCTTCGCGCGGTCCCGTAAGACGAAACGCTGTACCTTCCCGGTGTCTGTTCGGGGGAGCGCATCGATAAATTCGATAGCGCGCGGATATTTGTATGGCGCGAGTTCCCGCTTTACAAAGTCCTGAATTTCTTTGACGAGAACATCCGTTCCCATTTCGCCGGGCTTTAGCACGACATAAGCTTTTACAATCGCGCCGCGCAATTCATCCGGTGCCGGTACAACGGCGGATTCTTTAACTGCCGAGTGCTCATTGATGACGGCTTCCAACTCCGGCGGGGAAACATTGTAGCCGCCGGTAATGATAAGATCGTCGTTGCGGCACTGGTAATAGAAGTAGCCTTCATCGTCCATCATGAAGACGTCGCCCGGAATATTCCAGCCGTCCATCACATACCCCTTCTGGCGCTCCGGCTTCTTCCAATAACGGCATCCGGTCGGGCCTTTCACCGCGAGGAGGCCCGGCGTATTTGCCGGCAATGGCAACCCTTCCTCGCTAACGATCTTTGCTTCATAGCCGGGAACCGGTTTGCCCGTAGCACCGCCCTTTACATCGCCGGGACGGTTGGTAACGAAAATGTGCAGCATCTCCGTGGAGCCAATGCCATCCAACAGATCGACGCCATATTTTGCTTTCCACCGCTCATACGTCAACTTGGGGAGCGTTTCTCCGGCACTAACGCCTAAGCGCATGTGGGAGAGATCGTACTCGCTGTTTTCGTCCAGCCGCATCATCATTTTGTAGCAGGTCGGTGCGCAGAAGGCGATCGTCGTTTTGTAGTTAACAATCGTCTTCAGCATGTTCTCCGGCGTGAACTGATCGAGCAGCGCAACGCTGGCGCCAAAGCGGAACGGAAATATGAGCAGCCCCCCAAGGCCAAACGTAAACGCCAGTGGTGGGTGACCGGTAAATATATCATCTGGCGTTGGCTTTAGGATATTGCGAGCATAGCCATCGGCAATGGCGAGCACATCGTCCTGGAAGTGTACGGTTCCCTTGGCATCGCCCGTGGAACCGGAAGTATAGCCGATTAGCGAAAGGTCGTTGCGGGAAAGCTTGGCGGGCGTTAGGGAGATGGGTTCACTTTGCCACAGGGACTCAAAAGATTGGAAGGGCGGATGAGTGCCATCCGTTACCAGAATGTGCTCCACGGTTTCCATTGCCGGGATTGCCTTTTCGACTTCATCGATAAAAGCGGCATCACACAGGATAAGCTTGCAGCCGGCATCGTTGGCGCGGTAACTTATTTCGCGGGAGCGGAGCATGGTCATGATCATGACAGCTACGCCGCCGATCTTGAGCGTCGCCAGCCAAACGGCGACGGCCGTCGGCGTGTTCGGGAATCGCATCATCACGCGGTCGCCCGGCTGAATGCCCAGCTTCCGGAGCGCATTGCCCATCTTGTTCACGCCGGCCAGCAATTCCCCGTATGGAATGACCAGGTCCTTGTAATAGATGGCTGGCCGGTCGCCGCGGCCTTCGGCTACATTGCGGTCCAGCAGCTCCACGGCAGCGTTGAGTTCATCCGGATAGTTGAATTCCGGCCGGGTATAAACGCGCTCGCCCCAATCCGAAAGGGGCGGCAGTTCCTTCAAGAATTTTTCGTACGACATGAAAAAAGCCTTCGTTTTTGATTTCGGGACTCTAAATTTACAAAAATTCGGGCTGGGAAGTTCGGGAGACTTTAGGGCTTCCTCACAATATCTTCTGAGGCAATTTGCCAAAGTCTCCGGGCAAGAATCATTTGGTCTTCCTTCGAGTCGAGCCATCCTGGCACATCCCAGTGACGCCCCCAGGAGAAACACTCCGCCTTTTGATGAAAAATGAATAGGGGGTCAACAATGTCCTTCGGTTGCAAACGAGCTCGTACTACAATGCGCATCCTGGAGCCACCGGCGGCACGTTTAGATTCGATACAGGAGTAAACATCCCATATTCTGACCTCATTCATTCCTTGCTCGCGAAGCAGGGACAGACCGCCTTTATGCGGAAGGAATGCTTTCGGCTTTGGGATGCCAGTACTCTTCACAATGTCGTCCTCATAGAGGAAGTGTGCCAGTGGAGGAGTGACGTGAGGAGCGGATGAAAGCAAGATTGCCGCCAAACAGCGTTGCCAAATGTTTGAGAAGAACTTCCGGGAGCGCGCCATTAATGCTAATCGTATCATGTACCTCCCTCCCATTGACATAGCCCACATAAACCAGACTTCCCGTCGCTGAAATGCTAACAGAGAGGTTTTGACAATTTTCACCAAACCAGTCGAACACAATGTCCCCGTCTACATCAACACCCAACTCTGGCGAGGGAATTCTATCCTTCGAAGAGACGCTGCCTAATTCTATCAAAAGCGAGTAAGCATTTTGTACCGTAGCAGAAGAAAGTGGTTCCGCTCCGAGCGCGTCCCAGTCGGGTCTCGAATATTCTTTTCGAAGCTCCTCTAATCCATCGACGATCCAATCATTCCACGCGGCTGTACTGAATGCGGGGCTCTGGGGAACAGGCCAGGGTTGTATTTCCGCAACCTCGCTAATATTCAGCCGCTCATTTTTCAGTGCAGTTCTTAGTTCCATAATACAATGGCCTCCTCCGTGATGTTCTCAAAAAATATTTCATTCTTGAGATCGTGTAGTAACTTAAAGTATGCTGGAATTGTGTTAGCATCCGGCTGTAGCGAAGAAACTTTAGAAACGTCGATATCGAATATTACTGGAATCCGCTGATCCTCCTCGATTTGTTCCATCGTTTCTGTTATTGCGGCAGAAATTCCATCGGGTTTGCTAAAGACAACTTGCTGAAAGAATCGCGAAATATCTGCTTGGATTCCATAGGGTTTTGGGGGAAGAAACTTAAGAAATTTTTCGAGTTCCAGGTCCGGTAATAACATTCTATTGATGTACCGCAGACCGAGCCGAGTAATTTCTGTGGGCCGTATTACCCTAACGTATTCCTGCTACCAATGCATCGCCTCGGGAAAAAATTCGCTCCAGCTCTGATAGGGAGTCAGGCGATTATGTGTAAATCCGTCGATGCGAAATTGTAGAATGGATGACTTACTGGCATTAGATAATGCAAATCCAATGGTATGCACTTCTTCAGTTGAAGAAAGGAATTTCCCTTCTTGGGCATCCATGACCGGTCCGGAAAATTGGCGGATAGTCGTTTCATTTCCATAGAGGCTCTTCGCGGCGTCAACGAGTGGTTTTAAGGCAATCGCATTGACGGATCCGACTGACTTGATGTGGAAATCAATTAACGCCTCCTTTATGGGCGCATGTGCCAAGTGTCTCACGGTCGCCATCGTTACAAATTTACGAAGAATTACGAGATTTAAGTTGAAATTGTTGCAAGACCAACAATCGTCTCCAGATCCCAGAATGTTGTGTTGGGGGGATAGGCAAGCGTCTGTCACTTTTCTGTTGCGTTATCGTAGGTTTTCTTATGAAGTCATTTTTAATCGTCTTTTTTCTTCTGCCGCTTTCTGCCTTCGGACAGGAACTCACTATTTCCGGCACGATGCACCATTCCACGCTCGAAGGCGGCTGTTGGTATTTGCAGGGCGATGGCGGAAAGCGCTATGAGTTAATCGGGGATCCTTCGGTCGTTAATCCCTTACGAGTGGATGGAGAGCATATCGTCGTGCGCGCGACCCCTGCAAAAGGCGCGGCGTCGGTCTGCATGATTGGCGAGATTGTCCGCGTCCTCCAACGCATTGATACCATGCGCTATGCGATTGATCTTCCGGTTATGACGATTCACATTGTCGGAACGGTCCATCGTACTCGCTCGGGAGTCTGGTACGTAAAAGACACGGACCGGCACGAATACGAATTCAAGACAGCGCCACCGGACGGCAAGCGTCATATCGGTGCGTACATCAATGAAAGTTTTCGAGTGGTAGTGGATAAGAAATCCACACGAACGAATAAAGATGGGGTTATTTACGTTCCGGCCAGGGAGCAATCTCCGAAACCGCGCGCGAAAATGAAGCACTACGATGTCCGCTAAACGGGTTCGGTGCTCGGCGACGTTTTCTGACAAAATGGTTTAAAAAATGAAAGGCGAATACTAATCGTAGTACTCGCCTTTCTGTTCTCTCGCCCTGTTCTTTATGTGACTGTAGGAGGTCAAGATGAGAACGGATGAAGTGTCATCCGCTTTGAGAAAAGACTCTTTTTTAAGAGAGAGTTACTCTGTTGTCAATGGGTATATACAAACGGATTGCCAATCCATTCCTAAATCAAAAAATGGTGATTTTGGCTAAATTTCGCCTATTGTCCCGTTTCGTTCTGCACTTGCGATTCCAATATGGAAAAAAATTCACCGGTCAGCTTTACGCTAAGACCTTTGCTGCCCATAAGGCAAGCACGACCGCCCCGAAGAAAATGCGATAAAATCCGAACCCGATGAACTGGTGTCGCTGAATGTAGCGAACGAACCAGGCAACTACCAGCAACGCCACAACGAACGAGGTAATGAAGCCGAGCATAATCATTCCGAGAACGTCCCGGGTAAGTAAGTCCTTGTATTTCATCAGTTCATAGCCGGAGGCAGCAATCATTACGGGAAATGCGAGCAGGAACGAAAACTCGGTGGCTGCCGCACGCTTTACCCCGCGCAGCATTCCACCCATAATCGTTGCCGCAGAACGTGAGGTGCCGGGAACAAGCGAAAGCGTTTGGGCAAGCCCAATCACCAATGCATCTTTCCAGGACATGGTGTCCACCACAATCGTCCGGTCGTCCTCCTTGGTCGTCCGCTCGATCACGATCATAATAATTCCACCCACGACAAGCGTGATGCCGATGGTAAGCGGCCCAAAGAGATAGGTCGTGATGAACTTATGGGTCAGCAGGCCGACGATAGCAGCGGGAAGGAATGCGATGAAAAGATTTGTGCGAAGGCGGCCCGCCTTCGTTTCCGTGGACTTCGCGACCAAGCTATCGATGAGCCGCTTGCGATACAGTACCCCAATGGCAAGGATGGCTCCGAGCTGAATAACGATTTCGAACAGTTCCGCTTTGTCCGCGCTGGCCAGCAGCGTTTTAAATCCCAACAAGCGGTCGAACACAATCAGATGACCGGTCGAAGAAACGGGAAGGAATTCCGTTAGTCCTTCCACGACCCCAAGAATGATGGCAATAAACGAAATGGAAAGTGGCATTAAGTCTGAACCGTAATCGGATTATAAAAGCAACCTAAAAGGCCAAATGCGAAACGTGCAGAACGCATTTTAGGCGGAGGGGATTCAATTTAATTCGCTTTCCGTAAAATTGTTATTCGTTTTTTTACGATTTCGATAGCGCCCGTTTTACAAATCCATCGGCCTTGTGCAGCATTTCGCGAGCTTTGTCTGCCGTGACTTTTGCGCGTTGCATCACAATGGCTGTTTTTACGTGGCCACCGCTTGCTTCGAGGACGCGTCCGGCCCGGCCATAATCGCAATTGGTTGCAATCATCACAATGCGCTTGGCGCGCTCTTCGAGCTTCCGGTTGGTGAGCTGAAGATCGATCATCATATTCTCGTATACTTTGCCCAGCCGGACCATCGTGGTTGTGGTGATCATTGTAAGGACCATTTTCTGCGCCAGCGCCGATTTCATACGAGTGGAACCCATGAGTACCTCCGGCCCAACCACGGGGCAGATGGCTTCCCGCAAATACGGGTAGGTTACCGTTTCGCGAGGATTCGTGGTGAGAAGAACTGTAAATGCGCCGATCGTATAAGCTCGTTCGAGCGCGCCAAGAACGAACGGCGTTCGCTTACTTGCAGCGATGCCAATGACCATGTCTCTCGCAATAACTTTTACCTCTTCCATTTCCCTTGCGCCTTTTTCAGGTTTATCCTCTGCGCCTTCCTGCGCCTGAAAGACTGCTTTTTTGCCTCCGGCAATAATGCCTTGCACCAATTCTGGCGGAGTTCCAAAGGTCGGCGGGCACTCGGCAGCATCCACGATTCCCATCCGGCCACTGGTCCCGGCACCGACATAGAAGAGCCGGCCTCCGAGTTTGAAGCGTTCTACCAGCTCGTCAACAACGCGTGCTATGCTCGGAATCTCCACCCATACCGCATTGGCTACGAGCGCATCTTCGCCATTGATAAGATTCAGGATTTCTTCCGTGGACATTTCGTCCATCGTTTGCGAGGCAGAATTCCGTTGCTCGGTGGCGAGAGCTCTTACCTCCTCGAATAGCGATTCGCTCATTTAAGGTTACAATTAATGAAAACTATTATTTTATTGTGAATGTTCCACGTGGAACACTCCTCTATGGACGGCAGCCATTAGAACGGCAGCGTCCGTTGGAGTAATCCCCGCCAGCCTCGATGCCTGCCCCAAGGTGCGCGGTTGAACTTTGAGCAACACTTCCCGGCCTTCTTTGCTGATGGATCGAAGTCCCGCAAAATCGAACCCTTCGGGAATCTGCTTCTCCTCGCTTGTTCGAAGCCGCTCCACTTGTTGATGGTGCCGCTTGATATAACCCTCGTACAGAATTTCCGTCTCAGCCAATTCGGGCAGGTCTCGATCGGCAAGTAAAGCTTTCTTCAACTGCTCTTCCTGGCAATCCTGGACCATCTCGCGAAGAGAGGTCTTTCGGGAAACAATTTGGCCTTTTATAGTTTCGCGAATGAGAGGCTGCTCGTTGCTCACCACCCTGGTGGTTTCCGCCCACTCGATTGCACGCTGCAAAATCATGCGCTTCTCCTCAACTTTGTGTAATTCGTTGTCTGAGATCAATCCGTATTCGTAAGCCTTGATGGCAAGGCGGATGTCGGCATTGTCCTGGCGCAGTAGCAACCGATGTTCGGCACTGGAGGTAAAGAGGCGGTATGGCTCATCCTGGACCTTATTGATCAGGTCGTCCACCATTACTCCAATGTAGGCTTCGTCGCGCCGAAGTATAAATTCCGTTTTTCCAAGAATTTTCGCGGCAGCATTTATTCCTGCGACAATTCCTTGTCCGCCGGCTTCCTCGTATCCCGAAGTGCCATTTACCTGACCGGCAAAGTAAAGCCCAGCGATTTGCTTGCTCTCCAGCGTATGCTGTAGCTGATAGGCCGGAAAATAATCATATTCCACGGCATACCCTGGCCGGAGCATTTCCACGTGTTCGAGTCCTGGCAGCGTTTTTAGGGCGGCAAGCTGGATATCGGCAGGCAGACTGGTCGAAAATCCGTTGACGTAAACAACATCGCCTTCGGCTTCTTCGGGCTCCAAGAAAATGTGATGTTGTGTTTTCTCTGCAAACCGCACGATTTTGTCCTCGATGGACGGACAATAACGGGGCCCTTTGCCCTGGATTCGCCCCGTAAACATTGGCGATCGATCGAAGCCAGTCGCCAGAATCTCGTGTGTTTTTGGAGAAGTGTAAGTTAGCCAGCATGTAATGCTATTTTTGAGCGGAAATTTAGTCCTGGAAGAGAACGGGATTGGCCTATCATCTCCGTATTGGATTTCGAGCGAACCGGTATCAACGGTCCGGAGCGAAATTCTGGGCGGTGTGCCAGTCTTGAGCCGTGCGGTATGAAGAATAAGCGCGCCTTCCGGTTCCGTGCGGAGTACTGCGGCCTTCTCACCAAACCTACCACCGGAGCTTTGTGAAAGGCCGGTATGCATTACGCCATTCAGAAACGTCCCGGCGCAAACAATGACAGCTTTGGCACGGAGATGCTCACCATTTGCGAGGATTACCCCAGCGACCGTCCCATTCTCAATCCAAATCCGTTCGACAGAGCCTTCATAAATAATATTTGGATCCAGCTCCCGCAGTCTCCTTTGTGCGACAATTGGGTAGAGGCTTCGGCTTACCTGGCTTCGAGGTGACCAAACGGCTCGGCCCTTCGAGCGATTCAGCATTCGAAATTGCAGCGAGCACTCATCGGTTATTTCGCCCATAAGGCCACCCAGCGCATCAATCTCCTTTACGACTTGCCCTTTCGCTGTGCCACCGACCGCCGGATTGCAGGATAGCGTTCCTACCTTGCTTGCAGACATAGATACGAGCCGGACCTTCAGCCCCATCTTATGAGCTGCATTAGTTGCCTCTATGCCAGCGTGTCCGCCGCCGATGACCAATATGTCTGTAAAGTGTTCCACGTGGAACATATATTTTATTTCACGATTTAAGCATTCTAATCACTTACCTATACACATTTTATTAAATATATAGCTCAGGCTATCTGAGCTGATATTCATCCCGAGCAGTGATGCCAAATCGCTTGCGACGCCTCGAAGTTCTTCTGAAAGTAAAGGTGCCTCCAACTCGAGAGTCATATTCTTTAGGCAAGCCACAATAGATTCAAGTTTAAGCTGTTCCGATTCATTCAAGCGAATCTGACTAAACTCCCCGGAACGTTCCCGAAGTTCACGGCGGAGCCAAGTATGCAGCTCGTCGATTCCTTCGCCGGTTCGAGCAGAAAGGCAAAGGCTTTCGTTCCAGCCATCGAGGTCTATCTTGTTATGCAGCAGAATCGTGCCGTTCGTGGTGATCGGCACCCGATCCGAAGGCTCCGTCACGCGGAACGAAATATCGGCGTGTTGAGCGGCACTTGTACCAAGCTCGATGCCTCGCGCCTCTACGGATTCCTGTGCATCGCGCACGCCGGCGGTGTGTACCCGCAGTTCGACGCGCCGCTCGGCCTCGTCGTCGAGGGCGGCGAGGACGCCGCGATCCGGCCGCAGGGCATCGTGCCGGACGCGCCGGTGGACCGCGACG
>JAKAIL010000257.1 GCA_021825235.1 Bacteroidota bacterium
CCTCAATTTCATCAAAGCGCATAGTAGATCCCGCACGGTCGGAAAAGATGAATCATAATTGGATAATAGGGCGAAAGTCGAAAAGCAAGGATATGGTTCCAAGCTCTTTCCGTCTCTGGGCAGCGGTCTCCAATGAAGGATTATATTATCGAAAATAGCGTTACGATTCGAGCGCATGACCATTTTTCAGTCGATCTATGAATTTTTATCCGGTCTTTTCGGGCCGGGGATGGTGTCAATGATGGTGACAACATTGGTCTATGCTGCTATTCCACTCATCTTTATTATCATCTATGGACTGATTGCCATCTTAGGGGAAATGAAAATATCTGCCTGGGTGCAGGATCGGCTGGGGCCAATGCGTACCGGCCCGAAAGGGATGCTGCAGCCCATCGCCGATATTCTCAAGCTGCTGCAAAAGGAAGATACAACTCCGCGAGCCGCCGATAAGCCATTGTACTGGCTTGCACCATGGCTTATCTTCGTTGGGAGCTATGCTACCTTCGCGGCGCTGCCATTTTCCGCTGCGTATATCGGCGCGCGGCTGAATGTCGGAATCTTTTTCATTCTAAGCATGGGCGCGATTACCGTTGTCTCCATATTACTGGCCGGGTGGGGATCGGATAATAAATATTCGCTTATTAGCGCGATGCGGTCCGTGGCGCAAATTATTTCATACGAAATTCCAGTTGCCCTTGCGGTGCTTACCGTCGTGATTGTCTCTGGCTCTATGGACTTACAAACTATCGCAAAATTGCAGGCAGGCGGAATTCAAAATTGGTTTCTTTTGGGAGGGCCCAAATATATTCCCGGCTTCGGTGGGCACCTTAACTTTGTGCTGATTCCGGTAATGCTAATCGCTTTTGGGATTTACTTTGTCGGTTCGCTGGCTGAAACCAATCGAGTTCCTTTCGATGTGCCCGAAGCGGAGTCAGAACTCGTCGCCGGGTACCATACGGAGTATAGCGGAATGAAATTCGCGCTCTTTTTTTTAGCGGAGTATGCCAGCATGTTTGTCGTCGGCTCGGTAGCTGCGGTGCTGTTTCTGGGCGGATGGCAATCGCCTTTTGGCCTTTCGCTCAATGGGCCGGGTATGGAGTTCGTTTGGTTCATCCTGAAAGGTCTCCTGTTTGTTTTTCTGCAAATTTGGATTCGCTGGACCTTGCCGCGAATGCGTGTCGATCAGGTCATGCACGTATGCTGGAAGGTCCTCATTCCATTTGGGCTTGCCGCGGTGACGCTCGCAAGTGTGTTTGCAATCGTGCTCGAATAATGGCTTATACCTCTGAGATCGAATACGAGGCACCAGCAGCGAAGACTCGCAGCCCTCATCGAAATTGGCTCCTGCTCTTCTTGCTCTTTTTTATGCTGGGAACTGTGATCGCAGCAATTGGTTGGTTTGCCGAATGGCAGAGGCTTATAACTCCGATTAATCTCTATCGCTATTCTATTCTGATCACGGTTGTGGGTCATGCACTTCAGGTTATCGGAGCGTTTGGAATGTTGCTCACGCCGGATTACGTCGAGCGAGAGGAGGAAGCGAATACCTAATGGCAAAAACTATTTCGAGGTATCGTGTTTCTGTGGGAGATGAGGGGCTGTATGAACCCAGCCCCCATGGACGAGTTCTCAAAAATTTGCTCCAAATTAAGTCCAAACGTGAGATGGATCGAATTGAGAATGAGGCCCTTGAGCAGGGTGAGGACCGATTTACGAGGGTAATTACGACGACTTCGACGATAACGATTGATCTCCTTTTAAATGTCCACAAGTGCATTTTTTTTGAAAGATTTACAATTGGGGTGGAGGGAACGGACGCCTTGGAAGACTGATAGCATTCCTGATGGCATTGCAAGCTTCGGTACCCTCACCCTTTTATGGATTTACCGGCAAGGGATCCCGATCCCAGCGGAAACTATATTTGAATGCGGTTTTTAGCGGGTATCGAAGAGACTACGAACCTCTCACGCGATTCTTTGTCGAAGCCATTGAGCGAGCAGAAAAAGGTTTAGAACGAACCGTGAACGGAGAAGGTGGTCGTTTTAATCCTCGAGCTCCTTCGAAGACGCTTGACTCGTAAGCAAGAAACGCAAATAACTTTTTACGCAATGCTTTATTGCGAAGGTACAGACTGGCTTCGGATAGCGAAATACCTTTTCTTTGAGTTCCATATCATTTTAACTTACATAGCGAAGCAATCGTTCGATAGAAGAACGAATGCGAAAACATGGATTGCTCCGAGGCTTACATGTGTTAGTCTAACGCGTGGCCAGATACTTTGTCGATATTTCCCGTGCCGTCCGAACCGCCGTCGTGGGGCTGGCGGTTGTTCTTCGTCATTTGGCGCGGAAGAAAGTTACCAGGCAATACCCGGAGCCGAAGGACGAGTATATCCTTCCGGAGCGTGCCCGTAATCGGCTATACGTCAATATGGACGATTGTATTGGCTGCGATAAATGCGCGCGTGCCTGTCCGGTCGATTGCATTGAAATCGATACGGTGAAATCGGTACCCGGAGAAGACTTGGGCGTGACCACTCGATTTTCGAAAAAGAAATCGTTGTGGGTTACGCGGTTCGATATTGATATGGCGAAGTGTTGTTATTGCTCGCTCTGCATTTGGCCCTGTCCAACCGAATGTATTGTGATGACGGAAGTGTTCGAATTTTCGGAGTCGAAGCGAGAGAATTTGGTTTACCATTTCGCCACCATGGACGAAGACGAGGCTACTGTACACAAGGAAAATTGGAAGGAATGGGAAGTCGAGGCGAATGCTTTACGTGCGAAGCAAGCGGCAGAGCGCGCAGCGAAAACTGCTTCACAGCCAGCTTCCGGTTCTGGAACCGGACTCAAACCGCCGCCGTGGGCCAAACCATGATCGATACAGAGTTATAATGTCACTCTTTGATCTTTTCTTTTATCTTTTCGCAATCGCGATCGTTGCATCGGCGGCAGTGGTGTGCTTTTCGCGAAACATAGTGCATGCGGCCTTTTCGCTCCTATTTACGTTCTTTGGCATTGCGGGCATTTATGTATTGCTCAGCGCGGATTTCCTGGCCGTCAGCCAGATCCTAATATACGTTGGTGGAATTCTTGTGCTTATCGTGTTTGGTGTAATGCTTACTCATCGTGCTACGAACATCTCGATCCGTTCGGCATTAGGACCACGGATTCCGGCACTCATCATTTGTGCAGGATTGCTTGCATTGCTAATTTCCATTCTGGTTCCCGGCCATTGGATACGCTATGATGAGCAACCCTGGAAATTCAGCCCGTGGCATGTGAACGCCATAGAACAAGTGACTTCCGCGACGCAAGGTACACCGCGAGAAATCATAGATCAATCGGGTAGCCAGGGAACGAGTGCGGAACTTGGCAAACTCCTCTTAAGCGATTATATGCTGCCGTTCGAATTACTTTCTATTGTGCTCCTGGTAGCATTAATCGGGGCAGCGATGATGGCTCGAAAGGAAGCGCGCCAGGAATCGGTGCGGGAGAAGTTGCAGGAGGAAATCGCGCTATGACGATTGTACCGATTGGATTACCCCATTTCCTGGTGCTTTCAGCAGTATTGCTGGTGCTCGGGATTTTTACAATGCTCACGCGCCGCAACGCCATTGCCGTCCTCATGGGGATCGAACTCATTTTGAATGCGGCGAATATTAACTTTGTAGCGTTCACAAGGTATGGTGGAATAAATCTGGGCGGACAAGTCGTCGCCATCTTTGTGATTGTCATTGCTGCTTGCGAAGCGGCGGTGGCGCTGGCTATTGTACTAAATTTATATCGGCGGCAAGGTTCAGTGAATGTCCGCGAGGCGCATAAACTACGAGGTTGAAGGACTATGGACCAACTCATTCTTCTTTCGTTGGTTTCGCTCGGGATTCCGCTCCTCGGGTTTATCCTCATTATCTTCAATCAGCGAGCACTTAATGAGCATGCCCATTTGATTGCACTCCCAGCGATAGCCTTTAGTGGCGTGCTCGCCTTTTATGTGGCGTGGATGAAGTTGCGAGCCCCCGGCGTCGCGCCCGCTCTGGAGTGGAGCGCCGATTGGATTCAAATCGGTAACGTCAACGGCTTCGGCCCACTTGTAATTCGTCAGGGAGTGCTGCTGGATAATATGTCAGCTATCCTTATAGCAGTCGTGACCGGGGTAAGCTTTCTTGTCCATGTGTTTTCGATCGGGTACATGCGGAGGGATACCCGCTATGCGCGATACTTCGCATTCCTGGGACTGTTTACATTTGCGATGCTGGGAGTTGTACTCGCAGGAAATTTCTTTCTGCTGTTTACGTTCTGGGAACTCGTCGGCTTTTCGAGCTATGTACTCATTGGCCATTGGTATGAGCGTACCGGTCCGCAATATGCTTCAAAGAAGGCATTTATCACGAACCGCATCGGCGATGTGCTATTTTTCATCGGCATTCTCCTGCTTTTCGGCGAATTTCATACATTTGATTTCCGCGAAATTTTTGGGTATGTTAGTCAGGGTCTCCCAATTTCCTTTAGTTTTCTTGGCTTGCGACCGGAAGCGACGCTTACAGTCGCCGGACTTCTAATTTTTGCAGGCGCGATTGCCAAAAGTGCTCAGTTCCCGTTGTTCGTCTGGTTGCCGGATGCCATGGAAGGTCCTACGCCAGTCTCTGCGCTAATCCATGCTGCAACAATGGTCGCAGCGGGCGTGTATCTTATGGCGCGGGTTTTTCCGATTCTTACCGGGAAGGCAATGCTTGTCGTCGCATGTACCGGGGCCTTTACCAGTTTGCTTGCTGCAACAATCGCGATTTCGCAACCGGATATAAAGCGAGTGCTTGCATATTCCACGATTTCGCAACTTGGATTGATGATTATGTCTATCGGTACTGGTGCCGTGGCCGCGGGAATTTTCCATTTAGTTACTCACGCAGCGTTCAAAGCGTTGCTCTTTTTGGGGGCGGGATCCGTGCTTCATGCCATGCACCGCGCCTTGCGCGAAACACATGACCATGAGACCGATGCACAGGATATGAACAACATGGGCGGATTCTTTCGCCGCATGCCTATTACTGGTTGGACCTTCCTTATTGCCACACTGGCCATTAGTGGTTTGCCCTTAACGGCAGCATTTATGTCGAAGGATGAAATTCTTTCCAGCGGAGTTGCTTATGGTGAACTCCAG
>JAKAIL010000258.1 GCA_021825235.1 Bacteroidota bacterium
CGGCTGCAAGTTCGCCGGCATACTTTGAAAACGCGTAATAATTTGTCAGCCGTTCGTCTCCCTCAAGATGGATCCCGGCGCCATCGTAGACGTGATCCGAGGAAATGTGAACGAAATGACAAGGGTGCCTTCGAGTTCTGAGCCACAAGGCGATATTCTCTACGGTTCGGACATTAGCGAGGAATGCCTGATCGGGAGCGTGTTCGCAAACATCGACATTGGTTAGCCCAATGAGATTGACGATCGCGTCGGGAGCAGCCGCGTCGAGTAGATCGTGTGCGCTTCTGGAGTTGGCAAAATCTGCCCGATATTGTGTTCCGTGGTCACGGCTATGCGGTTGGACCTGATGACCAAGCGACGTTAGTACAGGACATAACGTGTTGCCCAATAGGCCGGTTGATCCCAATACCAGCACCTTCATTGTAGAGTGCGATGAAGAGACCTGGGCGGCTGCCGGCTTTCAGGATATGGACGAAGCTTCCACTCGGCGCTATCTCGAAGAAGTGTTCCATCATGATTTGGAAGGCGCCGAGTTGCTTTCTAATAATTCCAAGTGGATCAACTTTGTGCTTGTCCGCAATCGGCATTGGTGGTGCGCGAACTCCCTCTCCTATGCAGCGGGACGGAATAGGAAGGGGTTGGGGGGTGGTCCAGTGGATGCCCCGAAAAGTTACGTGGTTTTGTTAGGCGATGCCTTAGCGACTGTTCATTTTTCGATTGGCTCGGGTACGAAACTGGCACTCGAGGATTCCATCGCGCTCCTCCAGGCCATGAAGCTGACGGATGGAACACTGCCCGATGCGCTTATCGAATACGAAGCTCGCCGGAGGCCCATCGTCGAGGAATACCAGGACGCCGCCTATGAGAGCCTGCAGCTTTTCGAAAACCTGAAGGACTACATGCACCTGGACCCCATCCCCTTTGCCTATAAGCTCATGACCCGCTCCGGCAAAGTGGACCATGAAAACCTCCGCCGCCGCGACCCGGATTTCCTGCACAAATATGAAAAATACAACACCACCTAAAAGGATGAAACGGACTTTTCAGTTGCGGACCTTCCGTCCTTGGTAGTCCTTGATGTCTCTACTATTAAAGAGAGCTTTCTGGTACACTTAATGCAATAACCCCAACCATAATCACTTTTTCAAAGACAAACTTTCGAGAATTATGGTAACCTTACAAACCATTCATAGTTTCGTCAAAGACCCGCTGACGGATAAGCTCTTCCATAAATACGTGAGCGATCCGAAAGCACAGCGGATTTTCGATGTGTCGGTTCGGCTTATCGAGCTGGCTGTCGTTGCCGCTCCGCTCGTCGTAACGGCGGCACGCAGCATTCGCGAGATTTCCGGCAGCCGGACCAGCCATCGGCGCTCCGGCCTCCGACGGCTGGTGCCAGCCTAATCCAGAACTGGGATTACGCGGATTGAACCGGGATTACGCGGATTGGATGGATTTTCAGGATTGATTTTAGCTTAGCCATCCGAGAAGAAACGGATTACACGGAGCCAAATAGTGCAATTATTTTTTCCGAAAAGGTAGTAACACGCGTCCATCCTGAAAATCCATCCAATCCGCGTAATCCCGGTTCTGGGGCATGGGAACATTGCCTCACCAAATCCGTTTGGTGGAGGGATGTTTAAAGCTTTCCTCTCGTCGCGGCGGCTGAGGTTGGTACTCACGTGCGCTGTGGCATGTATTACACTCGCCGGGTGCCTGGCGGATAATAATCCGATTGTCCAGGTCGTGCCCCATTTGGTGCTTGCTCCGCAAAACCTTCGATTTCAGGCATCCACTTACGTTCCCGGATCCTATCCGCCTGCCGGCAATATGCTCGTGAAATGGAGCAGATCCATTGCCGATACACAGCTTAATTTCAAGGGATATTTCGTCAAGTTATGGACCTCGGACACTCTCGGATTCGACTCGACTGGTTCCGAGCGGCTCAAGCAACTCCTTGATTCCGTTCATATTGGCCGAACTGGAACCCTCGTCGCTGATACCACTTGCACCTTTACCAGTATCCCGGGATTTTCACAAGGAGTTCCCATGGGACGGTACACCGTTGTCGCCTATGGTGAAAAAGCAACGGACACGGTAGGCTATAGCCCGGACTCTTCGGTCTTTTCCGCGAATTTCGATCCACGCCCAATTCCGAACCCCACGAATTTGAAAGCTACCTCCGTCGGGCCGACATTCGTTCGGCTTCACTGGACGCCATCGCCAATGGATACATCGAGCGGCTTTTACCGCTATATTATCTATTATGTCGATACCACCAAGATCGATACCGGCCACGCCATAGCAACTATCGTAAAGCCACAGGGCTTAGCAGATACAGTGGGTTGGAACGATAGCTCCATTACTGTTTCCGTTCCCGGAGTAACTCCGCTGGGATCGACGACCGCTGAATATCCCTACATGTTCTGGGTCAAATCCCAGCGCATCGATTCGACTATCTTTTATGGGACGGACACTAACCATATCGTGTGGGCCGGCGCGGAATTCCTTCCCTCGCCGGGTTTGGATTCCAATGGCTACGGCGGAATCCATAATTCCATCTTTATCGGCTCCTATAATCAGCATTGGGCTATTGTGGACGACTCGAACCACAGTGATATGCAAGTGCTTGTTACGATCAACGGGAACTCCGTTACGCTTACTGCCAGGAACCGTTGCCGTTTCCTCAGCGATGGCTCTGGTGGGGTGAAAATAGATCCCACGGCGGGGCTTGACTCAATCTATTATTCGCAGCCCTATGCGAATATCCCCCCGTACAACTCACCATTCAATGATACCATAGTGGTACTACCGACCAATCCAACTTCAAACGGAGTGGTGCTCTATCTTATGATTCCCGATCCGCTATTGGGCGAAAAGCCGGAGTGGGCGCGACTGTTTATCAAAGCGATGTCGAACAGAACTTTTATAAACTCCTCGAACGGCATCCATGTCGATGTCAGCTTTCAGCCCGCCACCTCGAAGGACGGCGGCGAACATTTGCCTTTTTATTAAGCGGCACGGAAAAGGTCGTATATTCCGAAGCCTTGTAAATAAAGGGCGTTCGCACGCCGTTTTTATTGCACAGGCAAAAAAATGTCGTAAATTCGTAGGACGGCATTGCAGCGCACCATGAGGACCGCAGCCATTTTTCGCTTATCGCTCGCGTGAAGTGGCCGGAATGCAGCGTAGTGCAACACCGTCAACCGGATGCCATCCATCCTGTGATGAGCGGCCATCCGTCGGTGAGTTATCGCGGCAGGAAGGCTCGGCGCACGGGTCCTCATTTCGCGAGAAGCGTTATCGAATTTTGTTCTGAACCACGTTTTTCAACATCCTAAATACTCAATCATTCTATGGCGAAAGCAACCGCAAAACAAATGACGAAAGCCGCGATCGTGGACCACATCGCCGGCAAGACCGAACTGACAAAGCGCCAGGTCAACGATGTCCTGGACAATCTGAACTCCCTCGCCTATAAGGAAGCCAAAAAAGGCTTTACGGTACCGGGCCTCGGGAAGCTCGTACTGTCGGACCGCAAGGCCCGCATGGGACGCAACCCGCAGACGGGCGAGGCCATCAAGATTCCCGCCCGCAAAGTCGTACGCTTCCGCGTTGGCAAGCAGGCGAAGGATGCCATCCTTGGCGCAAAGTAAGAGACTGCTCACTGCCTAAGCATTGGCAGTAGTGCTGCGGGCCGCTCACGGGATTACCCTGTAGTCTCGAGAGCGGCCCGCTTCGCTTTTCGGTATTCGATAGGTGCTCTCGTGAATTTTAGTTCTTTGTGCCCGCCGAAACAAATCCCTCCGATTCGGAATATAAGTACGTGGCATGATAGCTCATTACCGGCGCATTGCGCTCTGGACGTTTGGGATTGCACTCGCGCTCAGTAGTGCCACGCACTCCGCTCAGGCTCAATGGATCCTGCAGGCCGGCCTCATGGACCAGCAGATTCATCGGGGAATGGACCTCATGTACAATATGGAATTTGGCGCAGCAGATTCCGTCTTCGATTCCGTCATCGCCGAACATCCCAAACATCCGGCAGGATATTTTTATCGTGCCAGCGTCATGTTCTGGCGCGTGGTAACCAATCCCGATAACACCACGTTCGACTCCGCTTATCGTGTCTGGATTGGCCGCGCTATTGCCTGTGCCGATTCCCTGCTCGAAAAAAATCCGAAAGATATTGCCGGACTCTTTTATAAGGGCGCAGCCATTGGAATGCGCGCCCGCATTTACGAATACCGCGTCGGACCGAATGATGCAATGGACATTATCAATCTCATTCTGGGAGATGCCAAAAAGGGCGTGGACTATCTCAATCAATTAGAAGACATAATACCGGATAATTCCGATGTCCTCTTTGGACGGGGCGTGTATAATTACTACGTGGAGGCAGAGAAGGAAGAAAATCCGGCACTGGCACCCGTCATTGCTGCTATGTTCCCAACCGGAAGTAAACAGGTGGGCCTTCAGATGCTCGAGATGTCCGCGGCTCATGCAATGTACACCAGTGTCGAAGCGAAGTTCGAGTTGATGCACATTTACTACGCCCTGGAACATAATTACCAGCGCGCCTATCAGTTAGCGCTGGAGCTTGCCAGCCGATATCCGAACAATGTCCTGTTTCTCCACTATCTTGGCTTTGCTGCTTATACGGAAAACCATGTGGACGAGTACGATTCGGTCTATCGAGTAATGCTCGAGCGATCTCGCGAACACCGGCTCGCCTATACCATTCGACAAGCGCGTGAGGCAATGTTCTTTATCGGTGCGGCGCAGATGCGCAAGTACAATGGCAACATGGATACCGCGCTCTATTATCTTTACAATAGCGATCTCCTCAGCCGCATCATCAATAAAGATGGCCCGCAGGACTGGTGGGTAACCGATGCAGAACTATACATGGGCGAAGCCTACGATGTGAAAGGCGACCGGAAAGATGCCGTCCTGATGTACCAGCGGGTGCTGAACCTTCCCGACCATAATCAGGACCATGCGGATGCTACGCGGTATCTTACGTCGCCCTATAAGCGATAGTGCCTGTAGTGAATTATACTGAGCTGACCGTAGTTCGGTTGCTTTGCTTCATAAGTATCCCATGCGAAATGCATCTTTCCCGGCTTCGGCAGTCGTGCTTG
>JAKAIL010000028.1 GCA_021825235.1 Bacteroidota bacterium
AACTGCAAGGGCTTCCAATGCGCGAGCATGGATAATCCGGCCGTATCCACGGCCACGAAAGCGCTCGAGAACCCCTATCCACCACACGGAGCCAACGGCCTCAAGATCGGGAATGAATTGGGGAAAACAGACGCCTATCGGTTCACCCTTAAGATGTGGAATCCACCAATAGCGAGAGTCATAGGCATGACCCGCGTGTGGAATCAGCAGCTTCAGTCCTGCCTTGCCTCGCTCGGTCGGATCGAGCATGTGGCTATCCGGAACCACGACCGCGAGGCACTCGGCGAATACAGCGTCCGAAATTCCCGAATCGAGATACGATGGATACTCGAATGGATCGTTATAGGGTGAGCGGTACCCTTCGAGAGATCTTTCGAAATAGAGTGCAGGACGTGCAAGTTTAATGGCTACATCCAGAGCCGTTACGTGTGCCGTAGATTGCTATAGTTTAATTACTTCCCCGGTTGCAAGCGATTCCCGCGCGGCAAAGGTTACCACCGTCGTCGCCAGAAGAGAATCGAATGGTATCGGCGCTTCCCTGGAAGAAGAGAGTGAAGCCAGAAATGCTTTTACCTCTTCGGCATGGCCTTTGCCGGATCCTTTTTCAATTCTCGGCTTGTCCGCACCGGACCAAAGTTCCAGGTCCGTAAAGTTCTTCATAATAGCCGTGCGGCCATTCGAAAAGACCTGCAACTCCTCTTTCGGTAACGATTTGCTTCCGTTGGCAATGTACAGGATTTCCGCTACGCTGCCATCTTCATAATCGATTGTGATCGAGACTGTATCGCGGTCCACCGTGTCCGCCCGGCCGCTGGAAATACTCTTAGCATAGACACTCTTCGGCAGCGCATCGCCCGTAAGATATGCAGCCGTATCGATAAAATGGCACACTTCGCCAATGATCCGGCCACCGCCCTCGGTTTCGTCCTGTGTCCAGTGGGAAAGCGGTAGCGGACCGGCATTAATGCGATAGAAAATCATTTTAGGAGCAATTTCATCAAAGAATCCCTTGGTCTTCTGCACAGGCGACGCGAACCGGCGATTGAATCCCACCATGAGTTTCCTTCCCGATTGCTCATAGGCGGTCGCTACGTCCCGGAGCTGATCATAATTAAGCGCGAGCGGTTTTTCGACGAAGACATTTTTTCCGGAGCGAAGGGCTTCACTCACCAACTTCGCATGTTCACCATGCCTGGTGGCAATAAAAACGACATTTACGTCGTTTGCGTCAATGATATCCCTTGAATTTGTAGAAGCCCGTTCAAAACCGAACTTAGCCTTCGCATCTTCCGCGCTGGCGCCGGATTGGTTTGCAACCGCGACCAGCTCCGCCTTTTCCTTTAGAGTGGGAAGTAAAAAGCCCTGAGCGAAGTTACCGGCACCGATAAAGCCGACTCGTAACGCACCATCTTTTGCAAGTGGAGAAATGGTGCGCTGAGGACTCTGACCACTCTCCAGCCCCTTTCTATTCCGCTCCGCTTCATCGGAGTGGGAGTATGTAAGAACCATTCCCAGGTATCGCTCTTTCCGCTCGCCGGCAATGATGGAATACGCTTCCGCAGCTTGCTCAATCGGGAATGTATGCGTCGTAATTGCTTTAGGATCGATTTGCTTCTCTGCAAGAAGCCTAACGAATTCCTGCATGTTGCGCCGTTCCGTCCAGCGCACATAGCCGATGGGGTAGTCCATGCCGCACTCTTCGTAATTCGCATCGTAGCGGCCCGGGCCGTAGGAACGGGAGAGCCGGAACTCCAGCTCTTTGACGAAATACACATCGCGCGGCAAGTTCATTTCGCTTACGCCAACCATGATGATGCGCGCGCGGTCACGAGCAATATCCGCGGAAAAGGTGATTGGATCGTTGGAACTTGTGGCGGCACAAATAATTACGGCATCCGCCCCATAGCCATGAGTCAGTGATTTGATCGTTTCGACTATACCTTCCTGATTTCGATTAAAAGCATGTGTCGCCGTATGCTGGCGAGCCACGCTGACATGGTGATCGTCCAGGTCAACACCAATCGTCACACATCCCGCCGCCTTCGAAATGGCACAGGCAAGCTGACCGACTAATCCCAATCCAATGACAACCACCGTTTCGCCGAAGGTAACATTGGCTTGCCGAAGCCCCTGCATGGCAATCGCTCCGAGCGTTGTAAAGCACGCCTCCTCGTATGCAACTTCATCGGGAATTCTTACACAGAGATTTCGAAGCACACTCACCACTTCCGCGTGGCTTGCGCCCTGCCCGCCGCAGGCAACGCGGTCGCCGGGCTTGAGATCGTCCACGTCTTCGCTTACGGCGATAACCTCGCCGGCGCAGGAATAGCCGAGCGGGCCGGGCGTATCGAGCTTGCGGCTTACGCGTTGCCATGTAGCCCAGAACCCTTGCTGCTTAACTTCCGCGAGAACTTTTTTTACGTCCTCCGGCCGTTGCCGCGCTTTTTCCAGGAGCGAAGCGCGGGCCAAATCGACTTTCATCTTCTCGGTCCCAGCCGAGATAAGGCTGGCATGAACGCGCACGAGCACACCGGCCCGTTTTGGTTCCGTTGGGGCTGGAACGTCTTTTATACTAATTTCGCCGGAGCGAAGAGATTGGAGGAGTTGCTTCACGTAACAAGTGAGTTGAATTTTCCAAGACAGCGTTTCACCAAGTCTTCATCCGCCGTATAAATGTAACTTACATTCCGAGCGACCCAATCGTAGCTTTTAATTTGATCGGTCAAGACGGCGCCATGAATACGAGCAGTATCCGGCAACGATACTTCGAAGGTGTAACCCTTAATTTTGGATGTGATTGGAAAACAAACGAATAGACCAACCCGGCCATTGTAGCGCGCGGGCGAAATGACGAGAGCCGGCCGGCGTCCGCCTTGTTCACGGCCCAGTTGAGGATTGCAATCAATCCAGACAAGATCGCCGCGATCAGGAATATATCGAGGTTGGGCTTCCGAATTCATTACCTACTGGAGGACCAAAGTCAATTTCTTCATGCTTGTTTTCATCGGTAATACCGGCAAGCAGTTCATCGAGCGAATAGTGATATGTCCCTTCCTTTTCGATGACCAGTTTGCCTGCGAGGTTCGATATTTCGACCCGCGTTCCCTCTCGAAGCCGCGCCTCTTTGGCCAGCGTTTTCGGAATTCGAACCGCCAGGCTGTTACCCCATTTTTGAACTTTGAGCGTCATCGCTCCTGTAGAAACATTGTAGAGCCATGGGGGTTCCAAGCGAGGCCAATGGTCTTTGAAAACCCTGGCACCGCTACGACAGACCATGCTCTCACAGCATGGCCATACACCAGACACTATCCTTGAAATCTCACCAAGTGGAAAGCGCAATTCTCTCCCAGGTATTCGCGGCCACGCAAATATAGAGGTAGCTCGAATCGTATGCAATATCGCCTGGGTTTCCAGAGGCCGAGGAACTGGATGGCACCGAGACGAGATGTGCGGTCGATATCCAGGTTGGCGCGTTCCCGGCGCCGGCGGAAGCCAGGACTTGCCCGCTCGTTCCCGCACTGGAATCCGGCATGAGCGCGCCAGAGAAGGCCATACTGCCATCGGAACTTAGTCCACCGCCGAGTATGTGCAGTCCACCATTTGCTGGAAGCGAAACACCCGTAGAAAGATCAGTTTTCGTGAATAAATTAACTCCACCAGAGGCACGGACGTCGAATTCGTTATCGGCATTTGCCAGAATATTCGACGAGGTAGAATTATCGCCATAGACAAAGGCTCCCTGATGGCTATTGGTGCTGGCATGCTGCCCCATCGCGGTGGAATTGGCACCACTGGCCGTCGTGGTATTGCCGAGCGCCGTGCTGTTGGCACCGCTCGCCGTCGTGGTATTCCCAATGGCGGTGGCATCGGTTCCGCTAGCAATCGTTTGGGAACCGATTGCGGTCGCCATATTTCCGCTTGCCGTTACATAGTTACCGAGGGCGGTAGCGTAGGTTCCACTCGCGGTCGCGATTCGCCCGAAGGCCGTCGTGATGGGACCACTCGCCATGCAGTAATAGCCAAGACCGACGGAAGAATATCCGCTGGCAAGCGTGCCGTAACCCATCGCAACGGAGCCGGTGTTAATAGCCGTGTCGTAGGCTCCTTCTGCAAAGGTATTGGCACTACTGGCAATCGTATAACTCCCAAGTGCCACCGAATAGGGACCGGTGGCCAGCGTGCTATTGCCCGTGGCAAGGGAATAGTACCCGATGTTCGCATCGTCCCACTGTGTCGAACTAGCGTACCCTGCGCGGAAGGCAACCTTCGCGGGAATCCATTCCATGCGTCCACCAGCTCCGCTTGCAGGGGTAGTTCCGGTTATACCGGCATCCAGAATGCTGCCGCCGGACATACTCAGGTTCCCGCCGAGCGTTCCGTTCCCACTAATGTTGAAGTTCGCCGTTTGCTGCGAGTTCCCATTGTGAATGACATTCCGGGAAAGCCCAGCCAGCGATGTATCGACATAATTTTTGGTCGCGGCATCGGTTGCATTCGTGGGATCGGCAATAGCATGGATCGCATGGCTGCCCATGTTGAGAGCGCCGGTCATTGAACGGGTTCCATCGAGCAAAGGATACGTCAATGCCTGATTCGTCCGCGTCGTAATTTCATTCGAGAGATTTGTTGAAATTACGCTATCGGAAGCCTCGCGCTGAACAGATTCTGCAGTGATGTTGGATTGAAGATTCGTTTCTGCCCCCCCTGAACGGCTCACTTCATGCTGTAAGTTCACAGTGAGAGTGCTATCGCCCGCCGCGCGTGACGCGGCCTCCGCATTTAAGGAGGCTTGCAGCGATGCAGCGCTATTATCGACATAATTTTTCGTTGCGGCATCCTGGGCATTTACCGGATCGGCTACGTTACTAATTCCATTACTACTCATATCGAGTACACCATTCATCGAGCGCGTACCATCGAGCAGGAGGTAGGTAGAGGCCTGGCTCGTCCGGGTCGAGATTTCATTGCTCACATTGGTGCGGAGCGAATCGTCGCTGGCCTCACGGGCCGAGGTTTCCGTGGAAAGTCCATTATCAACATAACCTTTCGTGGTAAGTGTGCCACTTGCATCGCCGGATGCGGTTGCTGCGCTTGTCGCTTTGCCACTCAGGGTCAGCCCGGCAAAACTGGGTGACGCGCCGGAATTAATATTCTGCGGCAGCGTCAGCGTTACATCGTCTGATTCTTTCGTTCCATACGAATTGTTGGCGAGAATCTGGTCCTGCGTACCGGTAATGGACTTAACCGTATTAGATAGCGGGAGCTTTCCTTTACCAGATCCAATCGTGCCCGTTGCGCTTGTACCGATCAAGATCGCATTTGTCGTCGGATCGACTTGAAGGGAAATGCCATTCGTACCCATGAAATTTACATTTCCACCTTTCGTGCTTACCGGATCTCCATTCACCGATAGGGAGCCTACAAACGGTACGGCCATTTTCTGGGCGGTAATTGCGCCATCGGCAACCGTTAGCGCATAGGGGCTTGCGGTTAACTCCGAACGCGGGAGTTCCGGGCCACCATCCACGGACACACCGAGCCACAGCGGGCCGACCGATGCGATCGCTTCCGGGACAGGCTGGTTCTCGCCCAGCAAAATATTGAACACGCCACCGTTCGTTTGAACGGCATCGTCCTCTTCCCAAACTGGGATTTCTCCGCTCTGCCGAGTATAGAGCCGAATCAGAAGCTGGTGGGTACCGTCTGCCACCGGCTTCCCGGTGGCATTCTCCAGTATGCCCTGATAGGAAATGAGGTGTGGAATATCTGGTATGGTCTGGGCTTTTAGAAAAGAAGTTCCAAGCAGGATCGATGCGAACATGCTGAAGACCATAAGTGGCTTTGTTGTTTTCATAGCCGTTTTCGATTAAAGTGAAGGAATAAATGGTGCTCGAACAAGCGGTCCACGTCCGAAAACTTCGAACGTCTGCGCTCGGGAGTCACAACGTTACGAGCCGGGGCTTCCTCTTAGCAAAGAGACCCGAAATAGCAAACTAACCTAATCCGGCTCCGCGAGGCTCTTAAACAAATATACAAACTAATTTTGAGAAAAGCAAGGGGTAGTTTGCCATTAGAAGGCCACGTGTTCAGAAGGAACCGGAATCAGCGTCATTTTTTTTCCGGCGCCCCATCATCATAGGCAATGCCCTTCGCGCTCTTTACGACGACTTCCCCTTGCTTGATGCGGCTATCGGAATACCAGTCATCCCCTTTACCAAGATCAATGAGCATTCCAAGGGAACCTGCGTTGCGCGATCCAATCCAGTTGCCACCGCCTTGGGAATCGGTGGTATCGGAGATATTGCAATAATATTTGTCGTCGCCGTGGCTGTCGAGAAGATAGCCGAAGGAGTTGAAGAAGCCGCAACCTTGCCCTGCGCCGGAACAGCGGTAGGTATCTTTTCCTTCCCAATCTTCTAAGCAGCCGCTGGACCAATCGTGTGCATTGCCTTGCTCCAGCCAGGCATAGGCATCGTAGCTATCGTCGCCGGAATCGTCGAGCAGTGCCGCGAAAGAGAGATGAATGCCGCTCCCTTGTGAATACTGGCCAGCAGAATAACGGTCCGCGCCACGGCGGTCATGCAAAATCCCCAAACTATACCAATAGCTTCCGCCCTGGCTGAAAATACCCGCATCATACACGTCGTCGCCCTGAAGATCACTCAGGAGGCCAATTCCGCCATCGGTTCCCACGCCCGTGCTCCATGGGCGCAGTCCGAAGCCAAAGCCTTGGGACATCGCCAGATGCGCGCGATTTGGCCAGCGATCGTCCGGGTATTTCCATCCAGCACGGTAGGAATCATTCCCTTCGCGCTCCAGCAACATGCCAAAACCGTACGTATAGGCAAAGCCTTGCGCATAGACGTCTGCCATGTAGTGATCGGAGCCCGAGTGATCGTAGAGCAGGCCAATGCCCATCTGGGCAGCGCCCTGGGAGCACCAATGCGAATCGTAAATATCGTCGCCACCAAAATCGGCGAGGATTCCAGCACCGAGGCACCCGGCACCCTGGGTCCACCGGTCGCCGCGATAGGTATCGTTCCCGTGACAATCCACGAGGACGTCCACGCAACCTACACCGGAGGCGATTGGGCCATTATACAGATCGTTGCCACCCAAATCGGCCACATAGCGAAACGTTCCCGTCTTACAGGGTGGAAGATTATAGACATCATCACCGCCAATGTCGATGATCATCGCGAAATTACCATAATATCGGTTTGGCCCCGCACCACCAATGACACATTTGCCGATCGGCGAATCCCATTCCATAATAACCGTTCCATCCACACCCGGAACGTTCGTAAGCGGACGAATTGGTTTGCCGGTAAGCTTTAAGCTGCGGGTGGTCGCAAGCGCGAACGCCTTGATCCAATTCGTATCGCACAGCGCAGCGAGCCTTCGCGCGGCGGCGGCGAGTGAGGTATAATCCACTTTCGCCGCATCTCCCAGCACGTGTACCAGCATCTTCTCCGCATTCGCACGCACAGCAAGTTGCTTCACCGGGTCCTGCGTGGTATCCACCGGGTCTTCCCAATTGGTATCGACATTGAGGAGTTCAGAGAGCTGCCAGGAGAGGGGGCCAAGTTCCTCATGCACGGGAGCATACGCTTTATCGAGGAGCGATTGCGTTTCCCCAAAATAGTTGTTGAGTTCCTCGACGGTTTTGGGCAGCGTAAGGTGCGGTAACTCTTTCGGCAAGCAGCCCAACTCCACCGCTGCAGCGTCTATGGCACCGTCCAGCCCTTGGCCTTGTGCCAGGCTATCCCACACACTCTGGTCAATCAACCGGGAAAGCGCTCCCACCCGCGTCGGATGATGATCGAGATAGGTCACGGCATTCAGCCGGAATGGATTCGGGCGATTGGTAAACTTGGTATCGCAAAAATCGAAATCGGCGACAGCGGCGATTTGTTTCGCAATAGAATCCGCCCAGGGTGTCAACCCTTTTTCTGCAAGGGTTCGCTCCATCCAGGTATTCTGGCGCACCGGTCCCAAGCCAGCATAATCCCAATATTTCGTCGGTGGGATACGCCGGCCTCCCAGCAGTGGAACCGGAATCATCATAATGCGCCCATTGCGGATGATTTGAAAGTGCATCGTATCACCCACTTTCAGTTGCATGAGCCGCGTGTTCAGCACATCGGTGCCGCCATAGACCGAATCCCGAAGCGTCCTGCCATCGACGCGCAGCACAATGTCTCCCATCATTAGCCCCGCGCTATCAGCGGACCAGTGCGGCGAAAGGTGCCAAATCTTATCGGCTTTGAATGTATCCACGCCGTGCGTGAGGAGCTTCACGGAATCGGCCGGAAAATCATTGAAATAAATTCCCAGCCGCGGGTGCATTGCAGGCAAGGGGCCTTGCTGAACGTATGGCGGAAAATCCACATAATTCAGCGAATGGCTGATCAAGCTATCGGTGGACGGCTGAGCATAGGCACAGCGAAAACCGAGCGCGGCAACAATTAGGAAGAATGTGAAAGAAGCTATGCGTCTCCGGGTCGAGTTCAAAGGTCCTCCGTGTATGAATGTTCACAAAATTACGGAAAAAGAAACGGGCCGGAAGGATTTTCCGGCCCGTTGTGCATTAAACGTGCTGATTTATTTTATCAATGTAATTTCGAGCGAAGCATCCACGGCGGTGCCGCCCGCGTCCAAGGTGGAACTCGCGCCACTCGCATTGACTAATGTAATTACGTCGCTGGCGGCGCAGGTAATGAGCGTGCTATAGTGCGTCAGCGTACTTGCGGCGCAACTCACGACAGAGCTCGCAATGGCCGTCCCGTTTTTCTGTAACTTGTAAGTCGCGGCAGCCGTCGGATACACGGAGAACTCCACGCGGTAGTTACCGGCAATGCCGATCGTTGCATTCGTACTCGAGCCGAACGTAACGCTGCCCGACGAGAACTGCGTTGTCGAAAACGGGACCGCGCTTCCGCTGGTGACGGCTTCACTGCTCGTATTGTACACATCTAAGGCCTGAAGTACGCTCCACGAAAGGTTACCAGCGCCATCCGTTTGCAGCACCTGGTTGGCCGAACCATCGGCCACGGGCAGCTTCCAGATCGTCGAAGTGGTAACCGCATTCGGCGCTTCGAAGCCAACATACTTCGCCGTATTCGGAAATGCACCCGCCGTGCTATATTGATCGAAGAACTTGATCGCCCGCTGCGTGCCATCGTTATTGGCAAGCCAGAGATCGGTATTGCCAAAGACGGAAACATTGTTTGCGGCGATACTCATGGCATTGCCTGTTCCATCATTCAATCCCAAGAACCCAAAGTCGTCATGCCCGGAAAGGGTAAGGTTCTCCCCACCTGGAATGGCGGAGTAATCGCCGCTTGCGGTGTTAGTATAGCCGCCGGAAACCGTCGCTTCGACGCCGCTTGCGGTGTTAGTATAGCCGCCGGAAACCGTCGCCACGATGCCGCTTGCGGTGTTACTATAGCCGCCGGAAACCGTCGCCTCGATGGCGCTTGCGGTGTTACCAAAGCCGCCGGAAACCGTCGCATGGGTGCCGCTTGCCACCTGAGTGTTCGCGATGCGAGCCGTCTGCCAATCGACTGCACGCAGCCCGCGCGCGTTGCCGCCCGTGGCCGTGCCATCGGCGATTTGTGCTTCGAGTGCGCCAGCACCTTTAGGCTGAAGGGCAATGGAGATATCCGTAGCCGAGGCGTCGGTGGCCATCAATTGCTCGCCAGTGCTCGTGGCGCTGTATTGCCCCGAAGTGAAATAACTCTCCGTAATGTGCGTCAGGCCTCCGTTAGTCCAGGAGAGATTGCCAGCGCCATCCGTTTGCAGCACTTGGTTTGCAGTGCCATCGGCAAGCGGAAGCGTCCAAATCACAGATGTCGTTACTGCGCCCGCTTTGAAACCGACGTAGTTATCGCCATTCGGGAATGCGCCGGCTGTGTTATACGGCGCATAAAAATAGAGGGCCCGCGCGGTGTTATCGTTGTTGGCAAGCCAGAGATCGGTATTGCCAAAGAGAGAGGTGTTTGGGGCGGCCACCGTCATTCCATTGCTCCCGGTGTTGCCACCAAGGAAGCCAAAACTGCCCGAGGCCGAGGAGGAGAACGTCAGGCCATCGCCGCCCGGGACTGCCGAATTGTCGCCGCCTGCTGAGTTATAGGCACCTCCACCGATTGCGCTATTAATGCCACCAGCGGCATTGTGAGATCCTCCCGTTACGACTGCGTTGGTCTGGCTGGAGGTGTTATTTCCGCCCCCTCCGATAAACGAACCGTCCCCGGAGGCGTTATTGTACCAGCCCGCAACTACCGTGGAGATGCTGCCGCTTGCAGTGTTACCCTGGCTGCCGCCCACGAAAGAATTAGAGCCGCTTGCAGCGTTGAAAGCACCCCCGCTGACCGTTGCCTGAAGTCCGCTGGCCGTGTTGCCTCCACCTCCGCTCACGGTTGCATTGGATCCGCTGGCCACATCACCGGCACCGCCGCCTACAGATGCATAGGTTCCATTGGCGCTATTGGAATGGCCCCCGCTCACAACTGCGGAGAGACCATTAGCAGTGTTATAATCGCCGCCGCCAATTGCGCTATTGATGCCACCCGCGACATTGTGAGATCCCCCCGTTACGACTGCGTTGGTCTGGCTGGCGGTGTTATTTCCACCCCCACCGGAAAACGAACCGTCCCCGGAAGCGGTATTGTACCAGCCCGCTACGACGGTTGAGATACTGCCGCTGGCAGTGTTCCCCTGGCTGCCGCCGACGAAAGAATTAGAGCCGCTTGCGGTATTGCCGCCTCCACCGCTAACGGTTGCCTGCGACCCGCTGGCGGTGTTAAGGTTGCCGCCGCCAATGGTCGCCGATACCCCACTTGCCGTGTTGTTGCCGCCGCCTCCAACGGTCGCATAATTACCGCTCGCAACGTCCGCGGCGGTGCCGCGTACCATTTGCCAATCGACCGCGTACTGGCCGCGCGCATTGCCGCCCGTTGTGGTTCCATCTGCTATTTGCGTTTGGAGCGCGCCATTACCCTCGGGCGTGATCGCGATTGAGACATTCGTCGCTGTCGCATCCGTCGCCGCGAGTTGCTCGCCCGCGCTTGATGTACTATAGGCTCCGGTGGTATTGAAATGCTCCGCAAGGTGGGAGTTTGCTTGCGTGGCGGTGCCGGTCCAGAGCGGGATCATGCCGCTCGTTCCCGTGCCGGTTATGCCGCCGAGCGAGGCGATCGTCCCAGCATCCCACGCACCCTGCACGCCGTCCGACGGGTTCCAATATAGGATCTGATCCAGGGTTGTCCCGAGATGGACAAACCCCGCTAGCGGATTGCCCGGCGGTGGTATCGGCAGTTGGAACGGAATATTACCCGTCCAGCCGCTTAGCGGTGTTTGGAACGTGATCGTGTTGCCCGAGCCATCATCGAGTACGAAGGCGCGCGCACCAACGGCACGCGTTTGACCGCTAACTATTGCAGGAATTGAATAGAAAAGAAGAAGAAAAAGGATACGGTTTGGATGCATAATGTCAGATTTCAAAAAGCGACAGATGACTGTCGGAAAAGGCTCTGCAAAATTACGCAAAAAGAAACGGGCCGGAAGGATTTTCCGGCCCGCCCCACGATACCGCTAAAACTACTTCTAATGGTTTATGACCACATAGTTGATCGCCGTTACCACTCCGCCACCGCTGGTGCCCATCGTTACATTCGAACTCACCGTGAAGCTGCCCGCAGATTGGGAAGTGACACTCAGCCCTCCGGTAAATGCAGCAGTCCCAACGGGTGTCAGCAAAATCGTGCTCGATGGCCCAACCAGCACGTTATATATTTGGAGCGTATTCGTTGTAGCTGCGGGCACAGAAACATAGTCCGCCCACATCGCTTGAGGGGAACCGGAGTTGAGTCCCGATCCATCCGTCTTCGCACTTCCGGCAGAAATTCCGCCCTCCACGTAAAGTGCCGCATTGCCATTGGTTTCGGAATCGACAACTGTGAGTGAAGCACCTGGGTTGGATGCAGAACCAATTGATAAGGAAGGGTTGAGCATTTGCGATGTTATTGCGCTATACGAAATTTTCTTCGGGCTCGCGTGAAATTTCCTTAGGAGGCCACGCTCTTCTCCTGCGTGCCATCCAACACCGCCTGCCGGAAATACTGGAGCGTGCGCTTCAGCCCTTCGTTGCGCGGGACGCGCGGTTCCCAACCCAGCAGGGATTTGGCAAGTGTGATATCCGGCTGGCGGATTTTTGGATCATCTTCCGGCAATGCTTCGAAGATAATCTTGCTCTCGCTCTCCGGGACCATCGCGAGAATTTCCTTCGCCAGATCGAGCATCGAGACTTCATCCGGGTTCCCGATATTTACCGGCAAATTGTAATCGCTCATAAGAAGCCGGTAAATACCTTCGATGAGATCGCTTACATAACAGACGGAGCGCGTCTGCGAGCCATCGCCAAACACTGTGATTGGCTCGTCCTTCAAAGCCTGGGACATAAACGCCGGGATGGCGCGGCCATCGTGCAGGCGCATACGTTCGCCATAGGTATTAAAGATGCGGACGATGCGCGTATCCACGCCATGATAACGATGATACGCCATTGTGAGTGCTTCGGCAAATCGCTTGGCTTCATCATACACGCCGCGGTAACCAATCGGATTTACATTGCCCCAGTATGTTTCCTTCTGCGGGTGCTCGATGGGATCGCCATAGGTTTCGCTCGTGGAGGCGATGAGGAACCGGGCATTCTTCGCTTTGGCAAGCCCAAGCGTCTTGTGGGTTCCCAAGGAACCGACTTTCAACGTCTGAATCGGCAGCTTCAGGTAATCGATCGGGCTGGCTGGCGAAGCAAAGTGCAGCACGTAGTCCAGCGGACCCTCGACATACACATACTCCGTTACATTATAGTGAATAAACCGGAAACTCGGCAGCCCCAATAGGTGGGCAATATTCTCCATCGAGCCGGTCGAGAGGTTATCCATGCAGATAACCTCGTGGCCTTCGGAGATAAACCGGTCACAGAGATGGCTTCCAAGAAATCCGGCGCCGCCGGTGATAAGGGTGCGTGGCAATTTGGTCTGAACTCTGATTTAGGTGATTATGATGATTCGTGTGATTTTCTTATGTCCAATCATTTTGTTGATTTCAACAAAATGGTCTGTATCATTCGTTTATGGCATCGGCGAGTGAAATCGTTCTGTCAGGTACGGCTTTGCGGAGCCGCTTGTCCTGCGTAACAAGAAGCTGCTCCAACTTTTGTGCAACGGTGATATATCGCGCGTCGTAACCTGAAATCTTATGTTCCATTGCAATTTCTAACGCTTCGTCGTTCGAAACGGCAACAAGGTTCGGAGTGAGAAATTCTGTTGCGCTTTCGAGAGCTTCGTGCACCGCGCGCTTCGTTAAAAGCCCAAGCCGTTCATACGTAGCAAGAATATTGCTAAGTTCTATCAATGCGAATGGTTCCGTTCTCCATTGTCGATCGAAATCGAAAAGAGCGTGGACTTGCGGAGACGGATCGACGTCGACGAAAAGCGGAAATAAAATATTCGCGTCAACAACGATCATTTATTCGCGGCCCCGGTGAATAATCTCAATGATTTCTTCGGCCGTCGGACGGTAACCGCCTTTTAATTTTATCGGCTTTGGTAACCGGTAGGCAGTCCCCGCATTCCGATTGCGGTTCCGAAGTCCGATTTCCACCACCTCTGCCATCATGTCTTTAAATCGGCGCTTTTCCTGAATGGCAAGAATTTTCACCCGCTCGAGAAGATTATCCGGAAGTTCGAGTGTCGTTTTCATAGCTGGTTCTATGGCAAACTGGTTTACTGGTTAGAGGGGTTCCTCGTTCGCAGTACCTGCAAAGGATTATTTTACCGCCTCCAGCACGATTTCCGCGATGTCCCGCACGTGGACGTTATCCGCTTCGCCTTTGGCTTTTACGCCGTCGGTGAGCATGGTCATGCAATAGGGGCAGGCAGTCGCAACAGTTCCCACGGGCTTCTCCTCACCCCGTCCCTCTCCCCGCAGGGCGAGCGTGGCAAGTGCTTCTTCGGTCCGCTCGATGTTGATCCGCTTGCCGACTTTCTCTTCCATCCACATTTGTCCGCCGCCGGCGCCGCAGCAGAATCCTTTGGAGCGCGAGCGGTCCATCTCCACAATGTCAAGTCCCGGAATGCTTTCGAGCGTCGAGCGCGGCGCATCGTAAATATCGTTCGAGCGGCCTAAGTAGCAGGAATCGTGGTAGGTCGCGCTTTCGGTGAACTCTTTCGAGGGCTTGAGTCGCCCCGTATCGATCAGCTCCTTAATAAGTTCCGTGTGGTGGACGACCTCATAGTTCCCGCCAAACTGCTGCCATTCGTTCTTGATCGCATTGAAGCAGTGCGGGCACGCGGTCACGACCTTCTGAACTTTATACCGGTTCAGCGTCTCGACATTTTCCTTGATGAGCGTTTGCGCGAGATATTCATTCCCCATACGGCGCGCCGGATCGCCGGTGCATTTCTCTTCATTGCCCAGGATACGGAAATCGACTTCGCCCAATTGCATCAATTCTGCAAAGGCGCGCGAAATTTTCTTCGCGCGCTGATCGTAGGAACCCGCGCAGCCAACCCAAAAGAGGAGCGGGGTCCGGGGTCCGGGGTCCGGGGTCCGAAGTCCGGGGTCCGGGGTCCGGGATCCGGGATCTTCCGCAAAGGTTTTAATTCCCATGCCATTGGCCCATTCACCGCGTTCGGCGGGGGAGAAGGCCCAGGGTGAATAATTGTTTTCCATGTTCCCGAAGGCGGACTGCAACTCACTCGGGAAGCTGGACTCCATCATTACAAGGTTCCGGCGCAGGTCAATGATCTCGTCCACATGCTCGATAGTTACCGGGCACTCCGTCATGCAGGCCTGGCAGGTGGTGCATTGCCAGAGCATCTCGTCGGGGATATAATCGCCCACGAACGTTTTGGCATCCATCTCTTCCTTCGTCAGTCGCGGCTTTTGGAAGAGGAGCATTCCCTTGACGGTGTCGGCGTGTACTTCGGGGGTGGTAATCTCGTCGCTCACCGCTTCGCCGGTCGTGGCAACGATCGATCGTTTAATTTCTCCGCCCCACGTTTCGAAGCCGTAGGCTTTTTGCGCGGTGAGGTACGGCGCTTTGTCCAGCATGCGCTGGTGCGTAGCGATAATAATCTTGCGCGGATCGAGCAGCTTGCCGGTTTGATTCGCCGGGCACACGGAGGTACAGCGTCCGCAGTGCGTGCAGGTATCGCCATCCAGGAGTTGCTTCCAGGTCAGGTCCTCAATATCCGCTGCCCCATACTTCGTCAGCGTTTCGTCTTCGAAGTTAATCGGCTTAAGATAGTTCTTGCGGCGAAGATCGGAGAAATACACATTGGGCAGTGACGTAATGACATGCAGGTGCTTCGAATAGGGCAGGTAATTCATAAAGGCGAGGATCGTCACAATATGAATCCACCAGGCACTCTCATAGATAACCGCGGTTGGCAGGCCGGAGGCACTGCCCCACGCGAGTAAGGACGCCAGCCAATGGAACTCGTAAGGATAATGCCCATGCATCGAAATGCGCGCGGTGTTATCGAGCGTGTAGGAACAAACAATGATGAGAATAAGCAGCAGAATTACTGTGGCGTCGAGGCGCTCGTGGCTATCGCCTTCTAATCGCTTAACATGGCTGACAAATCTTCGCCATAGCGCGGCAAGGACGGAAAAGACAACAAGGACTATGAAAAGGTCTTGCGAGGCGGTAATAACGGTGTACACCGGCCCGAGGAACGAAAGCGAGAAATGCCCGGCCGTAAGTCCCTCGCCAATGGACTCGATGACGGCGAAGAGCAGCACCAGAAATCCCCAGAAAATGAAGGCATGAATAGGCCCGGCCACCGGATCGCGAAAAATCTTCGACTGCCCAATGGCAATGCCGAGCACGCGTTTCGTGCGTTGGTTGGGGTGGTCGAAGCGGTCCTGCCATTTGCCGAGGCGAAGGAAGCCGGCCAGCCGCTTCGAGTTTACAACAATGGCCCAGAATGCCGCAATAAGAACAAGCGCGAAAAGTATAGCTTTAATCATTGGCACGATTTAGAAGTCGGGCTGTTAACAAATTCGTCGCCTGGATGGAGCCACAATTTTAGCAGCAACGATTGTAGGTGTAACTATGGTATCAAATACATTCAGGATGGAATTGAAACAGGCCATTTCCTATCTTTCTCTCGCTTTCCTACTCGCGGCGTGCTCAAATAGCGAGAGTCCTTCGAACAATGGAAACCATTCCGGCGTGATTATGCCGCTTGCAATTGGGAACTCGTGGACCTACCAGGTCGAGCCGGCCGACAGTGCGAATGGCGTTCCGACGTTTACCGATAGCATAACCGGCTTCGATACGATCAATGGAATCGCGTGGTTTGTGGTGCAGCGCAGTTCCTCTGGATCACCGTTCTATTATCGCGAAGCCTCGGACGGACTGCATGAGGCACTACCATTCGACACCAATGGAACCTTCGACAACCTATGCGCGAAGTACCCCGCTCAATCCGGAGATCACTACACTGATAGCATGTGGGTTAGCTACCATCTCGCGGGAGATACGACTTGGAAGGTGATGCCCGGATCTTCGACCACAACGGTGGACTCGGCCGATGAAGTGATTAGCGTCCCAGCCGGAACGTTCCATGCGTTAAAGTATGAGTACTTTCCGCACTTAAATTTACTGGAGCAATATTTTGCTCCTGGAGTTGGAATGGTCCAGATGGGCAATCTGGGAGGAACCGTTAGATACGTTTTGGTCCACTATTCATTGCATTAGATGTATCGTCAATTGTCTAAACCATGATTTATGGGATTTGTAGGCTTCATTGGATTCATATCCCAAGAATCCCATTCATCCCATAAATCACGGTTCAGATAAGGATTATCGTTCCACGACAATCCGCTGGGTCAACTGCTCGCCGAAGTAGGATACCCCCCTGGAAAACACGCAAATCGAAGTCACCGCTCTATGGCCAACTTCAGAAAGGCGACAATGGAATCGTTTAGGCCAATAGCATCTTTACGACTCAACGGAAAGCCATAGCGCATCACATGGGGCGCACCGTCGATGACTCGGATCGAGGCATTGCGATCATGGCTTACCGCAATGGCTGCTAAAGAATCCCAATCGCTCTTTGGAATGACATTGTCTTTTGTACCTCGTATTAAAAGAAGAGGCTTTGGTTTCTTCCAATTGAGGAGAATGGAATCCGGGCTCATCCGCCGTATTTCGGGATGGCTTTTGAGTAGGGCCATGAGCGTACCATAATCAACGGGTTTGACAACGTGAGAAGCCAACGCCAATGGGTTCATCATTATCGATTCAAGGACAGCCCCGCGAACCTGGGGATCCTCGCTGGCAAGATCAAGCGCAAAAACGGAACCCAAGGAATAGCCGTATGTGCCTATCTTCAATCTCGTAAGGCCCGATTCCTTCGCATATTCCGCAAGGGCATCCTTGGCATCCTGGACCTCGGATAAATAAAAATTGCGCTTCACATTAGCATTGAGGTCTAAACCACGCGCACTCATAAAGACAACCCGAATACCTGCTCGTGTCGCCGCAATTCCCAAAGGATAAAGGGCATAGGTATGCTCGCCATAGCCCGGGAACATAACCAAGAACGCACTTGTGTCGAAGGAATGACCGGCAGGCGTCCACATCTCGGTATAAAGACTATCGCCGTCGGTAGCGCGATAACCGAGTGTACTGTCGAAAATGCGAGAGCCGCCGAATGGTATCGAGTCGCTTCCCATGTAGGTGGACATATAGAAGTCATAACTGCCATCCGGATAATCCTTGTTGTGCCACATCGAAGCCTGTAGGTTCTTCGAGCAGGAAGAACAAGAGAAGAGCATTGCAACGGCAAGTGTCAGGCTGCCAAACGAATAAATGCGGTACCTCATCGAAAACTATCTTTGACAAATAAAAATCCAAAAATTCCACTTCGAATGCAGCCGTGGACCTTTGCACGGCTGCCGCGAGAAACTGCTTCAGCGCTCGACCACAATCCGCTGGATCAACTGTTCGCCGTGATTGGTGGTGGCCGCGAGGATATAAATTCCCGGCGTGAGGTGGGAAAGATCGAGGTGGAGTTCTCCGCTTCCCGCTTCCCCACGCCCAAGGCGTGCGGCATCCAGGACTTTGTTGCCGGTTATATCGTAGAGCGACACCGCAAGGGAGCGCTCCCCGGTAAGGGTGTAGTGCAAGGTCGCGGCACTGGTGGCTGGGTTCGGAGTTATCGAAAGCGAAGTGAGCGCGCCGCTCTCGCTCACCTGTGCCGGAGGAACCAGCGTGTTCGTGCCGCTTCCCAGGATCGATTCGAGTTCCGGCGATGGGTCGAACCAGAAGACGAGCGAGTCCGGTACGCCCGAGAGCGTATTGACGACGAGCACCGGCACAAGCGCATTGATATTCGGCGCGCTGGCTGCAAGATCGGTTACGGCACTCATGACCAAATTCTTCATGGCGCCTTTCTGCGCAAGGAGCTTTGCGGCCATTTTTTCTGAAAGCGCCTTCGCAATTTTCTCGGAGAGGAGCTTCGAAACGGTCGCCGAGTCCCCGCTCTTCATTATCTCCGCAAATTGAGCCGGCGAAATTCCAAATCCCTGGAGGAACTTTGTCATTTGCGCTGTGTCGCCATTGTTGAGCGTGGAGCTGAAGTTTATCGTAACCTGCATGTGCTTCTGCTTCGCCGCTTTCAGGTCCAGCCCCTGGGATGCGAGAAGCTTTTCGAGCGCCACGGAATCCATTCCCGACATGTTGCCGAGGCTAAGGTCCGTGCTCGTGGCTTTGGCATTCCCGGGGGTCATTACCATGTTCGTCTGGAATGGCCCGTGGAGGCCGGAATCCTGCACGCCCAGGTCCTGCAAGGCGCTCTGAAATGGGAACGAGCTGTCGGCAAATTGGAAGAAGCGTTTTTCGCCGGTCGTGGTCGTAATAAGTCGCAGATTGAGCGCAATAGATTGCGAGGTAGTGCTATCCGCGCCAAAGGCCAGATGGCCGTCGGGGCTGCACGTTAACGTGGTGAGAACCTTCCCTTCCGGGAACTTACAGGAAATATCTCCATTCGGGAAATACGTAATTCCCAACTGCGCGGCTTGTGCTTCCGTAAGCGCCGCCGGTTCAATTCCCTGCATGTGGACCGGCGCGAAGAAGCCGGTGTCGCTGGAACGAATAACCTCCTCGTGCGCCGGCCGCCCAAAGAAGGATGCCACCGTGGACGTGAATTGCGAATGAACGCTTGCCGGAGCAAGGGAAGAAGTTGCTGAAGGTATCGGAGCCGTTTGAAAAGCTCCCAAAGTATAAAGGCCTAAAAGTGCTACAAGTAATGCTGACATGGTCCAAATTCCTATCTTTAATGGCATTCCGAAACGCGCTGTGCTCAGCGCGGGAATAGCCGTGGTTGTGGTTGATTCAATAATCGCCCGTCGGATCGGTTCGCTTTCCAGAAAGCGCGCGTCCTTCGTGGCTTCGCGAAAGAGATCGTCGAGCGATCGCTCCGGAAGCGATGCGCGTGTATTATTTTTCTCGTGTTCGTTCATAGGATGCTCTTTCCGGTTACGGCGAACGAATGGTTCGTGATGTGGTTGGTTGAAGGCGGCGCGGTGGGCGCTGGGAACGCTTCTCGTCCCGGATCGCTCTGCGGATTTCGCGCGCCCAGCTTTTTCGCAAGCGTTTCGCGCCCGCGGGTAATGCGCGATTTTACCCCCGAAAGCGATCCGCCCTGGATAGCCTGCACCTCTGCGAGACTCAGGCCTGAAATCTCGAAGAGAATGACGGCTTCCCGCTGCCGCGTTGGAAGTGTTTCCAGTGCAGCATAGAGTTCTCGAACTTCCAGCGACCGCTCGACTTCCTCGCCACTCGAGTTGAGGCGCGTGCGTTCGAGTTCGGAGGTAAGTTCCGGCGTAAGGCGCACCTCGCGTTTTGCGCGCTTGTTCCATGCCTGGTCCAGCCGGGAGGCTATCCTGAACAGATACGCCTTGAATGCGGCCTCGTCGCGCAATTCCTCGAAGTGTTGGTACGCCAGCAGCATCGTTTCCGAAAGCAAGTCTTTCGCGCGCTCATGCTCTCCGGAGAGCATGTTGCAATAGCGCGCAAGCGAACTCCACACGGGCAGAACGAGCGATTCGAATCGCGAGCGCTTCGTTTCTATGGGCATCGCCTCTGCCGTTGGTGTGCTGTGCATTGATTGCTGCTTTCAGGAGTTAAGAGAGAAGCGAGGGGTGGAAAGTTGCAGGAGTTGAATTAATTTATTCAATATATATTTCCATCCATCCCCTGTAGCGGCAACCTTCAGGTTGCGCGGTGGGGTTGGCGAGAAGCCGCTGCCCTAGCGGAATTTCGTGGCATCCCCACCGCGCAGCTTGAAAGCTGCGCCTACCGTGAACTACTGAACCATTTTCCGCCCGGGTGCTGTTTGCCGCGCCGAATTCTGACGAGTCCGGACTTAGGACTCTCCACTAAGCTACAGAAGGACTCCACAATGAAACGCACGTACCAACCGAGCCGCCGCCGCCGCGCCAACAAGCATGGATTCCGCTCCCGGATGTCCACGAAGAATGGCCGCCGCGTGCTCGCCTCGCGCCGCGCAAAAGGACGGCATAAGCTCACCGTCTCCGACGAGCGCAAGAGCTAATCGCCCAAACGAGTAACGGGTAACGCGTGTTGCTCGGTGCTCATGGACCGACTTTCGATAGACAGAAAGCATTCGCTCGCGGGACGCGATAACCTCAACTGGTTTTTTGCAAACCGGAAATGGCTTCGCACGTCCGCGGGCGGGGACGCACCGCGCTGCGCGATCATCGAATGCGCATGGGCCAAACGCCCTCTTGCCGAAGGGGAAGCCGGTATTCGGTTCTTGTTCCTTGCATCAAAGAAATCCTATAAACGCGCGCATGACCGCAATAAAATAAGGCGCTGGCTCCGGGCAGCGATTACGGAAACCACGGTATTCGCGGAACTGGAAGCTTCCATGCTTACGCGCGGCGAGCAGTTGCTTGTTATGATGCGAGTTTCAAAACCGATGCGAGAGATTGGATGGAAAAAAATTCGAGAGAATATCGAATCTATTGCTTCGCATTTAGCCAAGCGAGTTCAAGTTCGAAGTTAGCCGCGTAATGCGCCCACGGCTACTACAATCTTTTCGCTTCGGATAATTATCTCATCGACCCATGCAGAGTACTTTGGGATGGCGTCCAATAAATTCCAGAGTATCTTTCTTCGAGCGAACGTCGAATGCGGTCTCGATGGCACGAGCGGGCGTATTCACTTTCAATAGCTTTCGCTTTCGTGGTGTCGATGACCTTAGAGAGGTTCTGGACTTCGAATTCATAATTGGATCTAACTTATCCAAAGGGAGCTAAGTTCATGGTTGTGTTTTCTGGAACCGCTTAGCATTTCCTGACCTTATCGCATTGTGTGGGTCCGGGAATACACTCCCGGACCCACACAAATCGAAAGAGATTAATGCGCTACGTACTCGTATTTCTGATCCGAGCCTATCAGCGGCTCGTTTCGCCGCTGTTTCCGCCGTCGTGCCGGTTCGAGCCGACGTGCTCGGAGTACACCGCGCAGGCCATTCAAAAGTACGGCCTATTCGAGGGGAGTTGGCTTGGCATAAAGCGCATCAGCAAGTGCCATCCGTTTCACGAAGGAGGATTCGACCCCGTCCCATGACATCCCGTACCGTTATCAATCGAATTGTTGCAGTTGCGCTGCTTTTCGCCGCTATCTATCTTATCCTTTCCGCGATGAGGATATTCAAAGGCGAATACGGCTGGATGGAATACACGGTCCTCTCAGCCACCTGCATTTTGCTGTTTATCGCAGCATTTTTAGGACTGCGCCGGCGCTCGGAAAAAAAGCGAGCAATCCGATCTTCGCGCGACTCCCTGCTCAAGCACTTTTGGGAACTCCGCCACAAACGGGAGTGGTAACAAGAGTTCTACCTCTCCGCGCTATTAATGGTAGGTAGCGCGCACAATGCTATCGAGCGAATGCGCCGGCAGGTAGCCAATAAAATAGGCCGGATTCGACGTGTAACCATTGCGCGAAATAATAAACGTCTCGGGCAACCCCAGGTCCGGGTTGACCTGTTCGGCATACTGAATGTGCGCGAATTCCATACTATCGACGAGGACTTGCGAATGCAGGTGGTGCGTCGTGACATAATTCAGCACCGCCTGGAAATTATCGGTAAAATTATCGTCCTCGGCAACGGTTACAATGCGGACGCTGTCGCCCAGATCGTTTTGGACGGAGTCGAGCGTGGGAAGTTCCCACGCGCCGGTATCAGGCCGGGTTACCCAGAATGTGAGTAGCACCGGCTTTCCGGTATAGCCGGAAAGCGCACGGATAATGCCAGCGGAGTCCTTCCACTTCAGATCGATTCCGGACCAGGAGCCGACGGTCCCATACGGGGCGACGCTATACAGCTCCGAAACATTGTCGCTGAATCTGGCATTCGGATTCGAAAGCGAATTGGTGAGTGTGGAGGAAGTGGAGGGCGCGCAGCCAGAAACGATGGCCAGCGCGAGCGCCGGGCCGAGAAGAAGGAATCGGTATTTCATATCTATAGAATTGTTTTGAAATCGAGAAGATGCACAAAACCCGGTATGCTTTCTTTTCATTCTATGTGAAATGTCAGCCCCAAGTAAAAATAGTATTCCATAAGAATGGAACAAAAATGTGAATTTCGTGCCCGAGCGAAAATTCATGTGTATGTTTGCAGTCAGCACCGAGCCCTGAGCTGCCGGGCTTTGCCACGACAACTCTCCAAGGACGAGCGCGCATTCCATTGCAGGATGGTATGGCAATCGTCCGCCCTCTGCTTTCGGCGAGTCTCGCTCACGTCTCCCGCCGAGTTGGTTTGACACTTCACATTTGTTGAAAGGAACTATTATGGAATCTCGCATTCTCGGTGACGCATCACGCATCACGCATCACGCATCACGCATCACGCATCACGCATCACGCATCACGCATCACGCATCACGCATCACGCATCACGCATCACGCAGCACGCAGCACGCATCACGCATCACGCAGCACGCATCACGCATCACACTTAACCGCACCATGCTTGCGCTTCTCCTATCGTGCATTCTTGGCCTTAGCGGCCTAAGGGCACAATCGAATTCGGAATATGCGTTCCGGCAACAATCGGTAATCTGGGGTCAGGGTTATAACGGCAATAGCGACCCCACACCAACCTTGGGGATGAACTGCCTCGCCGCCAATGGCTATGGTCAGTGGACGTATGATGCCCACGGCGGAGAGGGAAGCAGCGCCTCTATTTATCCAAAAGGGTGGTACTTGCTGGCAAATGGGATGTACGCCCCTTCGACCGGATTTGTACAGGACGATCCTAACCACCCGGGATGCATTCCACCGGGAGTAGTCCAAAATGGGCAGATGGCAGGTGGCGTAACGGTGGCCGAAGAGGAAGTTACCACCAATCTGGACGGCGCGGTTACGTACGTCTGGCCTGATCAGAATGGCGCAACGTGGCACCAAGACTTCTTCGTACAAGGGTTTCGAGCAAGCGATGTGGACCTTTCGCTTTCATTCCTCTCCAATCCGCACACCCCCATGAATATTGTTGGTGCGCAATACACGGCAAACGTGCCACCAACACAGTTCCCAAACATC
>JAKAIL010000259.1 GCA_021825235.1 Bacteroidota bacterium
TGCGGTTCGCCATTGCTTTGTCTGTTCTCTGGCTCCATTCCTTCGATCCACCATCCATCGAGGATTGAAAAATTGGGAACCCCATTGATGGCAGCTTTCATGCCGCTCGTTCCACTGGCTTCGAGCGGCGCCTTGGGATTATTCATCCATAGGTCGCAACCATGGACCAAATATTTGGAGGAGTGCATCCCATAATTTTCAATAAATGCAATGCGGCCCGCAAATGCAGGATCGAGTGCATAGTTCCATATCTGTTGAATGAGTTGCTTCCCACCTTCATCTGCCGGATGTGCCTTACCACTGAAGATGATTTGAATAGGGCGGAGTGGATCGGTCACGAATGTTTTAAGACGATCGAGATTATTAAAAATTAGAGTGGCACGCTTATAGGTCGCAAAACGTCGCGCAAAGCCAATGGTAAGGATGCTGGGATCCAGGAGTAGTCCCGTCGAAACAAAAGAAGAAGGATGCATGGCAAGTGGAGACGAGATGGAATGATCTCGTGTCTGCCATTTTCGCCGGACCATATCGGTGATAAAGCTGAAAAGACTCGTCTTTAACTGTTGCCGGACCCGCCAAAAGGTTTCGTCAGGAATCGAGCGAACATCGTTCCAAAAGATTTCATCGTCCAGGTGTTCACGCCATCTTCGTCCTAACTCTCGGTCGAACAATTGTTCCATTTCCGGTGCCAGCCAGGTCGGAACATGTATGCCATTAGTAATAGAGATTAAACTGGAATGCCAGGATGATGCCGTTTGATTTTCGCTGTTAACCGGTCCATTGTTATGGTCCACATAATCCGGCCACATCGCGGCCGTTACTTCGCGGTGCTTTTTACTAACCGCATTCCGGTGTGCGGAAAGATTTAAGGAGAGGGCCGTCATGTTGAACATACCCTGATATTCACCGAGTGCAACAAAATCCTCTTTCGTCATCCCAAGCTCCGGCCAATAATGCCAGAAGTATCGCTCGATAAGTTCGTTCGAAAACGCATCGTGGCCAGCGGGAACCGGAGTGTGGGTCGTAAAGGCAGACGACTTCCGTACGGTCGCTTTTGCTTCTTCCAATGACAGACCGGCCTTCATGGCTTCACGCAATCGTTCCACAAACGTGAAGGCAACATGCCCTTCGTTGGCATGGAATACATCGGGTTGTAACCCCAGCGCGCGAAGCACACGAATGCCGCCAATGCCGAGTGCAATCTCCTGCCGGAGCCGATATTCGCGGTCGCCGCCATACAGCCGCGTTGTAATATCGCGGTTCGCCGGATCGTTGGCTTCCGTGTTCGAGTCCATAAGATAGATCTTTACACGTCCGCACCGAACAAGCCATACCTGTAAGTGCAGCAGATCCTCTGGCCGTTGCATCGCGAGCGAGACGATGAGTGGTTCCCCGGTCGAAACCCGTGGGTCCATCACCCGTTCGATCGCAACATTTGGAATGTTTATTTCATCGTAATGAGCCAGTTGAATTCCTTCCGGCGAAATCTCCTGATCGAAGTATCCTTTCGGATACATGAACCCAACCGCAGTAAAATCGAGACCGATGTCGCTTGCGGTTTTAGTCTGATCGCCGGAAAGAATTCCCAGACCACCGGAATAGATGGGGAGGCTACCATGCAGCCCATATTCCGCGGAAAAATATGCCACTTTCGGAGGCTGCGTGGAGCTTGTTGTTTGGCGCTTCCGCAAGTATCGATCAAAGCTTCTCAGGAGCGCATCATACTTTCGCAGGAAATCAGGCTCGACCGCCAGCCGTTCGAAGCGGTCCGGGGTGACTTCTCGAAGCAACCGAACTGGATTATGGTCCGTGGCGCGCCATACCCGGACCGAAATCGAACGGAACAGTGCCCGCGATTCCGGAGACCAGCTCCACCAGAGATTTCGACTAATCTCTTCGAGTCGTGCAATTCGTGCGGGTAAGGCTAATGGCTGAGGGATGAAGGCTGAAGGTTCCATTGGTTGCTTTAAACGGTCTTCGCTGGATCTTCGTCCCTTCGAATTACTCTTTTCTTTGGTATCGAATGTTGTTCTACCGATTCCTTGCTCCATGTTTCCCCATGCTCGGAAAGAGCAATAGCGCCTGGACGATCCACGACATGGCGAAGCCATTCGATGGGCTCGTAACGCGGCTCCGACGACTGTGTGTACGTGTTCCAATGGACGGGAACTATATATTGCGCCTTCATTTCCTGTGTCATTCGCCAGGCCTGCTCCGGATTGCAATGAGTTCGAACCCACGGATTATACGTGCCAATGGGCATAATAGCACAGTCAATTGTGCGGCCTTCCAGGCGCAGTTGTTCGCCTATTTTGTGGAACGTATCGATATACCCGGTATCACCGCCAAATACGAACGCATGAAGTTTGCCCTGTTCGTCTCGTTTCTCGACCAGGTATCCGTTGTAGCTCATGCCTTGAGCCTCGTTTCGTGCCCGGCATGGCTGCCAGGGCATCCGCCACCCGGCATGGCGTACTTCAAGCGCGGAGACTCTCACGCCCATACCATGGCCGGTGGTATAGAAAGTTTCATCAAACGTTATTTGTTTGCCCCAGTCCAGTTCCTGGATCGTATTCGATTTTAAGGAGCTGTAAACTTCTTTTGTATTCGCTGCAATAATAATAGAAGGTGTTCGCTTTGCATTTTTCCCGTCATCATGGGTATGAATCTCTTCTATCATCGCGTGCAAGGATGGAAGGTCTGTATGGTCCATGTGGGCATGGGAAATGAGTATGAGATCGATCGGCGGGAGTTCCTCCGGACGAAGAGGTGCATGGACCATCCGCCGTGGTCCAACTGTGATCGGACCAACCGGAATACCAACCCGTTCACTAAAGACGGGATCGGTGATGATCCAGGTCCCGTAAAAATTGATGAGTACCGTCGATTGTCCGAGCCAGGCCACGGTGATGGTGTCAGTGGGCCATGTTTTCCAATCGGGATGGAACTTAGGGTCTTCCGGTTTTTGATGCCCGAGGAAATAGCGTTGAAAAGGAAATTTTACAATTTTCTTTTCCATTCGAATTAAGGTCCTCGGAATTTCGCGCTCGATTTCGCGAATCCGATGTAGTTTCTCTGTTGCGGCGGTCTCCGGCATACTTTAAAAAAGTGACAATTGCACCCATTTTAAGGATGCAAACATAGAAGGAAGCGCCTCTATTATTATGCCGGAAGAGGAGAATTTCTTCGCGCTCATTACTCGTTACTCACTGCACATTCACATTATTCTTTTGCAGTGGAATCCTTCTTTTACTCCGTTGAGGGCGGAATCGCCCGCGTGAAGTTTGCGCGCCCCGGGACCCTGAACTCGCTTACCTTCAAAGTCTATCGCGATCTTACGGACCTGTTCTATCGTCTTCGCTTCGAAGATGAAGTGAAAGTTGTCGTGATCGAAGGCAATGGTCGAGGATTTTGCTCGGGGGGAGATGTGCATGAGATCATTGGCGAGTTGCTCACGATGGATGTAAAAGGATTGCTTTCGTTCACGCGGATGTCCGGGGAACTCATTTCTAATATGCGCACACTTGAGAAGCCGATTATCTCGGCCGTCAATGGGATTGCCGCTGGGGCTGGAGCGGTGATCGCCCTTGCCAGCGATTTTCGGATTTTCGCACGAGAAGCAAAGATCGCATTTCTCTTCCAAAAAGTTGGGCTGACGGCAGCCGATATGGGCGCGGTGTTTCTCTTGCCAAAAGTCGTAGGTCTTGCTCGCGCCACGGAATTATTAATGCTGGGCGATAGCATTACCTCTGACCAGGCGGAAAAAATAGGGCTTGCAAATAAGGTTGTGATATTGCAAGATTTAGAAACGGAAGCGTTGTCGCTGGCCGAACGGCTTGCGAAAAGCGCCTCGCTCGCTCTCGGCCTTACGAAACGGCTCTTGAATAATGAGTGGAATATGGATCTCGCAACGGCCATTGAGCAGGAGGCAACGGCACAGGCTCTTATGATGCAAACGCGCGACCATCGGGAATTTCACGAGGCTTTCTCGGAAAAGCGAGAACCTAAGTTCGAGGGGCGCTAAAGGATTAATTTTTGCAGTCCCCACGATTTTTTTGATTATTTTTGTGGTGAAGTGGATGTGGGTTTTATCCACGCTGTTATTAACTAATTCAAGAAAGTCCTATGGAATACACAATGAGTCCTGTTTCGGAAGCGCCGACAGCGACGGCGGAAACGAATGTAGTGCAATACGCCGGCTTCTGGCGGCGGTTTGTAGCATATCTATTGGATAGTATTATCCTGAGTATCGTTTTCTGGGGAGCGGCGCTTGCATTCGGCATCGGGCTTCTGGGCACCAGTATGAACATGAATGGCCATTACGATCCAAATGCCACAGGGGCAGCAATGAGCGGGATTATGCTAATTGCGGTCCTGTTTGGTGCCGGCGGCTGGCTCTATTTCGCTCTCATGGAAAGTTCCAAGAACCAGGGAACCCTCGGCAAAATGGCGCTGGGCCTTCGCGTAACTGATCTTGCGGGTAAGCGCATTAGCTTCGGTAAAGCAACCGGTCGTTTCTTCGCAAAAATTCTTTCAAGCATGACGCTGTGTATTGGATACATTATGGCTGGCTTCACTGCGAAGAAGCAGGCCCTGCATGATTTCGTCGCGGGGACACTTGTGCTTTCCAAGCAATCTGCGGTTCCGGCGCAGGTCGCACAAAATGCATTTGCCGGATCGTGAATCATACTATTAACCCACCAACGCTTGTCGTGCCATCGGGATATTCACACGGTATCGAATCTGATGGCACGCGGACGATCTATCTGGCGGGTCAAGTCGCCTTCGATGCGCACGGAAGTATCGTCGGGGCAGGTAACATCGTGAAGCAGTTCGACCAAGCCCTTGCCAACCTTCGGGAAGTGCTCATAGCGGCCCGCGCAGAGATGGCGGACATTGTCAAATTGCTCATCTTTGTGAAGGACAAAGAAGATTACAAGACGCATCTGAAAGAGATTGGTTTGGTCTACCGCAATTATTTTGGGAAGTATTTCCCGGCTATGTCCCTCGTCGAAGTCGCGGACCTATTCGAGGATGGCGCGCTCATCGAAATTGAAGGAATTGCAGTCGTAACCGAATAGAACAGAGTGGACTTTAGCCTCACCCAGATCGGAA
>JAKAIL010000260.1 GCA_021825235.1 Bacteroidota bacterium
GTTCGCAAAAAGGGAGGGGTTCCGCGCGACAAAACCCCTTTTTAATTTCTATTTTCCCCCCCCCCCCCCCCCCCACCACCCACACACACCAATAAACAGCGGTTTAATCCGAAAATTTTGAATTTTGGTAGTTCCGCGGTACTTCGATGGTATTTATTAGGTATTTTCATAGGAGTGAGGAATTCTGGAAAGCAGCTAATTTTGTGATGATTGATCGAGGAATTATTGCACATCTTGAAGAGAGGTGATTTTCGATATTCCGAGATCGATTGCCGGATACGAAACACCGCCCGGCAACTTATTTCTTCTCTATCAATGAAAAGAAAGTCGATTATTACCGCTGCTTTTGCAGCAGTGTTTCTATTATACATGGCCACGCCGGCATCAAGTTTCTGGATGTCTGGCAAATACACCGGTCCATCGTCGACCGGGAAACGCCTACAAACGACGACGAACTCGGATGGATCTTTAACGACGATTTGTGATCCTAATCCGTCAGAATGGTGCGTCTATGATGATCCCAATGGGAATTTATGGCTTGGAGATGATGGGATTGGTGGTCCGTCCGGCCCTGGCCCAGGAGATCCCTATTATGCGACGGTCGTCTCTGTGCCTCAACCATCATGAAATCCATGGAGAGCAACTATTTTTGCTTTGCAAGCACGAATAGCTGCTCTCCACACTTTTACTTATGAAAATTCTGATATTACTAATTTCTCCATTGTTTATACTTTTAGGGTGTAATAGAGAGAGCATCCCAATGGTGGCCCAGAATAGTTCACTTAAAGAGGGCTTTTCCGTCGCGCTTCGCGACGTTGGGGATTCCTCGCTCTCGATAGTCTCATCCGTAAGTATATCCCCAGATGGAAAATTAATCGCAATTACAGACGCCAATGCGGGGAATGTCGCCATATACCAAGTATCGAATGGTGTTTTAGTCAATTTCTTTCAACCAGGGAGAGGGGTTGTGGATTCTCTTGTTTCATCAAATGTCCGTGGCTGGTCGCTGGGAAGGTATTTAACCTTCGCACAGGTGTCAACCAGCTTCCCGCAAGCGATTTCAAGCATGCAGAACGATTTCGTTCAAGCGGAATTTATAAACGATTCTTCGTTAGCCATTTTAGGTGATGTTAGACCGCTTTTTGTTCCTTCATCTCCCAATGGCGGACCGACAAGCTACATCGACCATCGAATGTTTATTCAACTTCGTGACTTAAATAGAAGGAGACTGCAATATATATACCCAGAAGAGATCGGACCTGAAGCTACCTTCGCCCGTAGGGGCCTCCTTCTTGTGGATCGCCGAACCGATGGATTTATTCTCAGTGTTGCCAATGATCGAAGAGTTTCAGAAGGCAAGGCTATGAATGCGCCAACTATGGCAATCTATGACTTGCATGGTAATAGGACTGAAGAGCTCGCCTTTCTGCCAAATGAAGCCGTTCAATCGGGATTGAACTACAATCTTTTGCAACCGGTCGGCGCAGTCGATAGCGCTGGGAACATTATGTTATGCTACACGCTGGGTTCCGAAGCCAATGTTTTGCCCAGTCGCGCGGCCTTTAGCCTCACTCCAATTGCGGGCTTGAATAGCAACGTTTATTCCCTTGCAGAAAAGCTTCATTCCAAATGGACACCAGTCATTCCATTCGAGAAAGTCGCTGCACAGATTCAATCTTACATTTCAAGCATTGACGTTGCCTCGAACGGGCGGTTTGAACTTTCCGTCAGGTTAGGAAAACCTTCCCACTTCCATTGGGAAGTATTGGAATACTCGGCTGCGGGGCAACTTCTTCGCCAAGCAACAGTCCCTTTGCCGGATTCACTTGGTTCAGTTAAAAGTCTGACCTATCAAGCTTCGCTGCACGGCTTTACCGTCGTTTCTCTAAACGCTCAGAATCAATACGAACTAACAACTTTTCGATGGAGTACTTAATGCAGTATTTCGCGCTTATCTTGTTCGCTCTGACGCTCGATAAAGCAACGCCGTGCTCTGCACAGTCACATCACAATGACACCGTGTTACCAGAAGCGTTTTCGAAGGTTATAAATTTGCCACAAAACGATGGCTTAATACTTTTTTTTGTCAATCCTGGTAATTGCCAAACATGCACGGAGGAAGATTGTCAGGCAGGCGAAAAACGATTCGCTCACTTATTCAAGAGCGAGAGTCACCTTGAACTGGTAGCCGCCGTGCATGGCTCACGCCCCGTTGCTGTAGCTTTCTTCAAAAAGGAATATTTTTGGCCAGGCCATGCAATTTTAGACAGCAACTCTTCATTGCGCCAACTTCTATCATTACCGCCCGATACCAGAGTGGCTGTTTATGACCATCGACACCGGTATGTCGGTGCTATTCGAGCCGCTCTCGGTCAACCTGTCGATTGGTCGGGAGTTGCTACATTAGTTAAACGTGTCAAAGCGCCTTAGTATAGTTCCGTCTGCAATTCTTAAATGGAACGTTGTGAAGACGGCTATGTTTTTGAATCAGGAATGGAAGGACTTTCCCTCGACAATGTGACCATGCGCTTCGGCGGACTTACCGCCGTGGGCGAACTCGCAGCGGTAATTGGGCCGCGCGATTTGGTCGGTCTCATTGGTCCGAATGGAGCAGGAAAGACGACCGTCTTCAATGTAATTACGGGCGTATATGAGCCCACCATCGGTGAGATTTGCTTTCATGGCGAGCGGTTAAATGGGCTGAAGCCGAACCAAATCAGCCACCGTGGCATCGCTCGAACGTTCCAAAACATTCGGCTCTTTCACGGGCTCACGGTCTTCGATAATATCCGGGTTTCGCTCACGGCGCAAACCACGTTCGGTCTCTTCGGTTCGATGTTGCGCTCGGGCGGATTTTATTCGAACGAACGGGCCCTTACGAGGAAGATCGACGAGTTGCTGGACCTCTTCCACCTTCGCGAAGTTCGGAACGAATATGCGACGAGTCTGCCCTATGGCGACCAACGGCGTCTGGAAATTGTGCGCGCGCTGGCAACGAACCCGAAGCTCCTCCTGCTGGATGAACCGGCGGCCGGCATGAACCTGACGGAAAAACAATCGCTCATGCGACTTATCCAGCAACTGCGGGAACAGTTTAAGATCGCTATTCTGCTCATCGAGCACGATATGTCGCTGGTGATGGGAATCTGCGAACGCATCCTGGTACTCGATTACGGCCTGAAGATTGCCGAAGGTACACCGACCGAAATTCGGAACGATCCTAATGTCATTGAAGCATATTTGGGCGTGTAGCGTCCAACTTTAGTTGGACGTAAAGGATGATTAACCAACCCCCAGGCCGCAACGCAAATCGCCCAACTGAAGTTGGGCGCTACACGGACCGCTACACACGTTACTATCCGATCTTCGTCACGTTCCTCTTTGCCTGCGGGCTTGCGTATGAACCGTTGTACCATATTATTCGCGGCTCCCTCCAATATTCTATTATTCCGCAGGACGATTTCTACTACTATTACCTGACCTCCAAGCACTTTGCGCTCACAGGCTTTTCGTCCTTCGATGGCATCGTTCCGACGAATGGCTATCACCCACTCTGGATGCTCATCATTGCGGCCCTGAGTTTCCTTATGCGCGGTAATGACGCTGGAACGTTTGTATGGATCGAGGTCATACAGGTACTCTCCTGTGTCGTAACCGCATGGCTCGCATTGCGGTTGTTTCGCGAGCTGTATGGTGACCAGAAATGGGTTCCTGTTATTGCCATGCTTGTCTCACTGTTCCTAAGCGTACTCGTTTTCTTGGGAATGGAAACGGTCGTCGCGATTCCGCTCTATCTGCTCTTTATCCGTGCGACGATGCGAGCTCTGAACTCTGCAAATGGGCCTGCATCTGCCCTGCTCTGTGGTATAACGGGGACGTTCCTGTTCCTTGCGCGGCTGGATACCTTGCTTGCGCTGGGCATTGTCTTTCTCCTGTTTCTGTTCTATCGAGCTGGTTCGAAAAAGGTGTGGTTGTATCTTGCGGGACTCATTCCCATTATAGGTTATTTCCTTCTCAACCATTTTGTTTTCGGGAACTGGATGCCGGTAAGCGCGCAGGTGAAGGAACTGCGTGGCGGCCTGCATTTCTCGATCCGGCCGATCGAAGTAATCAGGACCCCACGTGGCTCATTGTATTTCCTTTTGACACTCGCCGGATTTATTTTGACGCTCGTCCGGCTGCGCCGAAACGATGTTCGTTCCGGCATGCGCTGGTTCCTTTTTGCGTTCCCCTTGCTGTTTGCGCTCGTACTGGCACTCCGCCTCTCCTGGAGTGTGTACGTATGGTATTTTTATCCCTTTCCGATTTCCGCGGGTGCTGCATTGTTTGAGATTCAAGCATGGATGCACCCACGATGGAAATCGCGTATCGATCGGCTGGCAATTCCTGGACTCGCATTTATCCTTGTGGCGACTACCATCATCCTTAGACGAGATATTTCCGGCCTAACTACGCACCTGAACCTCGACCAAGCCTCCACCCAGGCCCAACCGAATATTTATACCCATGCGATGGGAATTAAAGCGTTTACCGATACCCATCCGGGCCGCTATGCCATGGGAGATCGTTCGGGTTTGACGGCATTCCTTACCGGCCGGCCCATTCTGCAATTGGAGGGTCTGGCATCGGATCAAACGTTGGTAGATTCTATCGCAGCCCGGGCCGATCTACTGACGGTCCTCAGAAATTATGGAGTTCATTACTACATTGTTTCGTATCCGCTCCGCGAATTCCACGAACATAATGGGCATTGGGATTTATATGAACCGCACCAGCAAGAGGTCCTACCAGGGACGCCGTTGATGCACAGCAAATTTTATGCGCCAGAGGTATTTCGGTTTCCTTATCCGGTCGGTGCAAAGCTAACGGCCCAGGATTCCGCCAATTTTGTTACACGCATTCTCGATATTTCACAAGCGCGGCCCGATACGTCGGAGACGAATTAGGCTCCGCGTTGTTTGTCTTTTGTATTCATCGGCGAACTCATCGCTTTCTGTATCATTTTCATGCTCCAAATTCGGGACCTGCACGTATCCTACGGCGAAATTAAAGCGCTGAAAGGCATTTCGCTCGATGTGCCGGATGGCGCTA
>JAKAIL010000261.1 GCA_021825235.1 Bacteroidota bacterium
GCCTACGGCCTCCAGCGTTTAGACCGGTCGAGCACACACATCAAGGCATACAGAAACCCTGACATTTCTATTGTGCCTAAAACCATGACATTTCTATTGTGCGGCTACATAGAAAGAATACGAGAATATTCCAGTCTCCTAATATTCACGTTACGATTTCGTAAAAATGGCGACTTAATTTTGCTTTCCGTCACTGCTCGGAATCACTGGAAGGCAATCTATTCGAATTGTAGGGACTTCTTTTCTCTCCGGTCTAAAACTCCCCGCGCTCTCATGGTAGCTCTGGGGAGTTTTTTATTTTCAGTATCTTACGGCGTCCACAGCACATTATTTATTTTGCCATTCGATATGGTTACGGCGTTTCCCAGTGAATCGACTCCCACAAATTGGAATGTTCCCGAGATGCGCCGTGTGGCAACATTGCAAGATGTGATCGTTACCACGCCACTTGAATTCTGACGAAGCGTCGAGGCACTTCTCTGCGGATTGAACCAGCTCTGGTATATGATTATAGGCATGGAATCTTCTCGTCCGGTGATCGAGTCGATTACATACGTTCCCGTCTGCAACGGAATACGTTGAATGCTGATGAAGCTGTCGTTACCCAACTCCGGCCCATAATCGAAAAGCTCGATTCCTCCGAAAGATGAATCGGTGTAGATCATTTCCACTCCTCCGGTATCGGAATTAAAAGGAGTTCCGTTCAGCAGCGCGGTAATAGTTCCTTGGCCGAAAGCGCCAAAGTCGATGGAAATGTCGTTGAAATATCCTTTTGAGACTGGGATCGTGTCGTGAAGATCGACATTCGGATAATACTTATATGCTGAAAATTGGAAAAATCCAGAAACTAGGTTATGAACGGTATCGAGCTTCGTAATGGTTAGTGTGCCGCCAGGAATGGATTCATAATCGGTGAACCCAGCCGAAGCTATAGATACAGCGCCCGTGGCTTTAGGATTCCATAGCGAGTTCCCATCCGAGAACTGAAAACTTTCTGGCTTCGGAGCGAGCAGTGGAATCCATAGATTAACGGATCCCCTCGTCCCATCAGGAAAACTGTAATCCATCGTGATCGAGAGTTGGACTGCACCCGGGCCCTCATTCGTATATGGACGTATCGACGCACTTACGCTGGATGGTGATGTAGCGTTATCGAATGTACTGCCGTTGATTTCAAAGCCGTACTCGCCCTCCAGCGCGCCATGAGGGATGCCGCCACCCGCGCTCGGCGGCGCAACCGATTCACTGCATCCGGCAGCGAACATGAGCATTGTTAGCGATAATGCGTATAGAAAATGGCTCCGCTGCATTCGATACCTCCCACGATATAAATACAAATATACCATGTTTTTCCTGCGCCCTCGCAAAAGGGAAACCGCCCCGCGGCAATCCCGGTTGTCCGTATAAATGCCGGAAGAGGTGCCCACTACCACAACTTCACTCGCCGTCGCGCCGAAGCGCTTCGTGCTCAAGCGCGCTTCCGATTTGGCATACGGCGATGAATCGCGCTTCAAGGTCCGATACGAGCAGGAGCTAAACGCGGCGCAGTTCGAAGCCGTGAAGCATGTGAACGGCCCGGCGCTCGTTATTGCCGGCGCGGGAACCGGAAAAACGCGAACACTTACCTACCGCGTAGCCCGGCTGGTCGAGATGGGCGTCGATCCCAAGGCGATTTTACTGCTTACGTTCACGCGCCGTGCCGCCCAGGAAATGTTGCGACGCGCCTCGGCGCTGTTGCACGACCGTTCGGCGGAGAATGTCGCGGGTGGCACGTTCCATTCGTTTGCCAATCTCACGCTCCGGCATTATGCTCAGCTATTACCCTCTCCCTCTGGGAGAGGGCAGGGTGAGGGGTTTAATAATTCCTTCTCGATTCTCGATCAGGGCGATTCGCAGGATGCCATCAATTTATTGCGAACCCGGATGGGGCTGGCCACGGCGCGCCGCCGGTTCCCACGCAAGACGACGCTCGGAGCGATGATCTCGCTTGCCGTAAACAAACTGGTTTCGTTGGAAGAGGTAGTTGAAGAACATTTCCCGCACTTCATCGATGACCTTCCGGACATCGCTCGCCTCGCAAATGCGTACCATGCCTACAAGCGGAAGTCCAATGCAATGGACTACGATGATCTGCTGACAAACCTTGTGCTCTTGCTCGAAACGAATGCGAAAGCGCGGGAGAGCATTGCCGGCCGATACAAATATATCATGGTAGATGAGTATCAGGACGTGAACCGCTTGCAGGCGCGCATCGTGGAACTCGTTGCAACCCCTCACCCTGCTCTCTCCCTGGGGGAGAGGGTTGCTCCGAATGTCATGGTCGTGGGCGACGATGCTCAGTCTATTTATAAATTTCGGGGCGCGGAAGTCGAGAATATTTTCGAGTTCCCGAAGCAGTATCCCGGCTCGAAGATTATTCCGCTGGAGGAGAATTTTCGGTCCACGCAGCCGATCCTTACGCTCACAAACCATGTCATTTCGCTTGCCTCCCGGCGATACGAGAAGACGCTGTATTCGCGGCATGAATTGGGCGAAATCCCGCAAATCGTGTGCGCCGAAAACGAAGCGCAGCAATCGCTCTACGTCGTGGAGAAGATTCTGGAATACCGTGAAATGGGCGTGAGCCTGAAGGACATTGCCGTGCTCTTCCGATCCGGCTATATGTCGTTCGATTTGGAACTGGAGCTCCAGCGCGCCAACATTCCCTTCCAAAAATTCGGCGGAATGAAGTTTATCGAGACCTCGCACGTAAAGGATTTGACCGCCATGCTGCGCGTAATCCAAAATCCTTTGGACGCCGTAAGCTGGTACCGGATTTTGCTGTTGCACGATGGCATCGGCCCGAAAACAGCAGAGAAGATTGTGAATGATATTGGCGAAGGACATCTCGCTTATGCCAAATTCAGCGACGCCGTCTTGGAAGGAACCGTTCCTGCGCCCCACGCCGCGGCGAAACTACCGGAGATCATCGCCAATCTCTTTGCCACGCTGAAATTCGTTTCGAAGGACCAAATGACCCCTCCCGAAAAGGTGGAGCACTTGATCGAGTATTACAAGCCGATCCTTCGCAAGAAATACGACGATTACCAGAAGCGGGAGAAGGACATCGAGACCTTCCAGCTTATTACCGAGCGGTATCGCTCGCTCAATTCGCTGCTGGCCGATCTCTCACTCGATCCGCCGACCGAATCGATGACCGATGTCGAAGAAGGGACACGCGACGATGAACTGCTGACGCTCAGCACCATCCATTCGGCGAAGGGACTCGAATGGAACACGGTGATCATCACGAATTGCCTGGATGGCCGGTTCCCATCGGTCCATGCCGCGCGCGATCCGGAAGAATTGGAGGAAGAGCGACGCCTCATGTATGTCGCCGCAACGCGCGCGAAGGAACACCTGATCATCACCTATCCAACCAATCTTTACGATCGCGAAGCTGGAATTGTGCTCTCCAAACCCAGCCGGTTCATCGATGGGCTGGTGGACAAGCAATTGGCAGAAGGCTGGGTAATAGCGGAACAATGATGAATTATGAAGGATGAAGCAGTAAGGGCAAGCAGCATATCGTTTCGTCGAATCCTATTTGAGTCTTTGCGCATCCCCTTCGTCCTTGCCACCGGCCATGGCTATGATCGCCCTCCGTGGCTGAACAATCTTCATCATAAGCTGGCCTACCGCCTACACAAAATGCTTCCCGTCTTTGGCATCTCCGGCACTCAGCGTATTTCGGTTCCCGTTCAGCGGGAACTCTTCATGTATGTTCGCGCGGAAGATGGTGGCGTTGCGCACCAACTTCTCATGTATCAACAGTATGAGCCATTCGAATCGCAGCTCGTGCAACAATATTTGAAGCCGGGCATGACCATCTATAATATTGGTGCGAACCTGGGGTATTATGTCCTACTCTCATCTAAATGCATTGGTAGCACCGGAAAAGTTTTTGCCTTTGAGCCGGAAGCCGCCAATCTTGAACTCTTGCACCGGACCGTTAGCGAAAATATGTGCCGTAATATTGAAATTTTGCCAGTCGCGGTCTCTTCCCAATCTGGAACTGCTACCTTATCGCTGAGCCAGACGAACTCGGGCGATCACCAATTGAATGCCATTGCCGATAGGGCGCAAATACCGGTTCCGACCGTTTCCATCGATGAATTCATCGCTCAGGGCCATGCACCGCCGGATGTTATCATCATGGACGTACAAGGTTCTGAACTGGATGTCCTACGAGGCGCAAAAACCATACTCGCCCAGCGTAAACCACTCATCCTCTTCATGGAATATTGGCCATCAGGATTGAACGCGCGGCATGTGAACGGTGCTATGGAGCTACTCGACATCTTAGAGCGCGCGGGATTCCACCTTGCTCGGATAGATGAGCGAGCGCAACAGTTGATTTCCGTACGTTCAGAAGCACTGCTTCGCGAAGTTACCGGCACTACCGAAGTAAATCTTTTGGCTCTCCGAACATAGCGGAGCTTTCGCGCGGCGTTTTCCGTTACCGGTCTTTCCATGACGATTCTCTGGGCAATTCTTATCGGCCTTGGGCTGGGATTCCTCTCCGGCTTTTTTTCGAAACGCCGCGATCCGGGCTCGCTCGTGGTTTCGGCTATCATCGGCATTATTGCCGGGCTTATTGCTGGTATCGTTGCGGGAATTGTCGCGCCATCTTCGGGTTCCGCTCTTTGGATCGCCGCGCTATTCTGCATTGTACTTCTACTGCTATACAGGCTTATCATTGGCAACCGAGAAGCTCCATAAGTCCGGACCGCGAATCCTGATGGGAATCCTCCTGAGCATCGCCGTTGGGGGCTGCTCGCGACAGCTTCCGGCAGGCGAGCACAATAATTTCCATCCGTATGGGATTGAACACGTAGCTCTCCACTTCGAATATTTTGGAGCTATCCGCGGATCGGAAGATATCTATATCGATAGCTTCGGAACTCGGGAAGTACATGTGGTCAATTCGGCGCTCATTACGCCCCAGGGATTCGAGCCTACCATTACCTACACCATGCGAGATCGTGGAAAGATCGTCGTCGTCGATTCCATAAGACGCTTGGAAGCAAAGATGATAGATCGTACG
>JAKAIL010000262.1 GCA_021825235.1 Bacteroidota bacterium
CAGAGTTGCAATTATAGACGATGGGCTGGATTATAGGCGTTGCGAGTTTAACGAGCCCTTCACTTTGTCCTCTGCGTATGGAAAGGGGCATAAAGTGGAATGGGGATACGACTACCCAGGCAATGACGATTTGTTCGATCTCGGGTCAAGTCACGGAACCCCGGTTGCTGCTATTGCAGGATGTCTCACAAATAATACCCCGTTTCATTGCAAAGATGAGGACGGAACACCAGTCACTTTTGGTGTGGCTGGAATTGCTGGCGGCTGGAATACCTCACAGTGGCTGCCTGGAAATTTCGGCTGTACTCTTTTAGGGTATCAAATCAGTTTCAGTGACGAAAGCAGTATCACAACAGGCTATGCTCTTTCGGCGTTACTTGATGCGAGCACTTGGAACCCCGCCGATGGGGTAGGTGGACGTGCAAACGTCATCAATTGTTCTTGGGGATTTCCTGCGGTAGACGCTGATTATAAGCCGCTTTATGGCAATATTTTGCAGAATGGTGTAGATTGGGCTTACTCGAACGGATCACTTGTCGTATTTGGACGTGGGCAGTATGACTTGGATTATAATTGGCAGGTCGTCGGTGGTGATCGCGGCGAACAACCGCAGGAATCTGAGCCGGATCAGCGTATTCTCTCGGTCGGTGCGCATGAATATAACAACGCTCCGGTCGCATACTGGAGCGAACGCGATTTGGGAATGGATATAATTGCCCCCTCTAATCCGGCCAATGGAAGCGGTTGGATCTATACAACGCAATTAGGAACGGATGTGCCCAGCGGTAGCTTCGGTTCTTATAGCAAGGATGCGCTTCATGGAACATCGTTCGCAGCACCTCACGCTACTGGCGTTGCTGCCCTACTCGTCGACTGGTTCGCAAACCAACCGCTACCCTTCACTCCGACCCCGGAAGACCTTCAAAATATCATGAAAGTCTGCACGAAACGGCCGGCTGGGGTTGACGTTTCGTATGATCCAGATTATGTTGACCCCAAGCTTGGCCTTCAGCACGAAAAGTGGGGTTGGGGGTCTCTGAGCGCAGCGAAAGTTTTTCAAGAGTTGGATCCCGCAATCGGCGGATACAAACTTGCAAGCCGCATCCACGTGACAATCCCACCGGGTGATCCTCGGGTTTCCTTTGGAGCTTGGTCGCCGTGGCAACTCGTGATTTTCGACAATGGGCAGGGCGTGCCCGGAATTAACGCAGCATATGCGGGCCTTCAATGGGCCCAAAATCGACCAGTAAATGCAGTTATTTCCGATGCGCCCGGCGATTTCTTGAATGGGTGGGATATAGATTGGTCAAGGCCTGTATATGCCTGGGGCGTTGGTACAATTGCCCCTCATGCAGGTGTAGCCGGCCTTACCGAAGGGTACGGTCCTGAGGCTCCCTATAATTCGCAAACATTTACATGCATCGCAACGAATACTCTTGGCAGTAGCGATCCCAACATGCCGGGTCTTATAGTTCCATCTTCGCACAAAATCCAACTCTCCACTTGGCAATGGCGGCCTCTAACGGGTCCACCGGGGCCGTATCCTCCATCGGTAGCGATTCAATGGGTATTCTCACTCTTTTACCATCCCCTGAGCACCGAGAGTGTTAAGGCTGTCTCTGGCAACGGCTCAACGAGTCCCTTTTGCTACCCAAATCCCGCGCAACAATACACCCGGATAGAAGGAATCGCGCCGGAAGAAATTACCGGTGTCACTATTGTAAATTCGATTGGAAATGTAATACGATGCGAAGACCGTGCAGATATGGTAAACTCCCCGCTCCTCATCGGGACTTTGGGTCTGCCGGGCGGCATCTATATGGTGGTGGTGCAGACCAGGCGAGGAACTATTCCAGTCAGGATGGTGGTGAAGAACTAATGTGGCAACCGTTTCGTCATCGAAGGCATGCGATGGCGCTAATGGCGACATTAGCACTATCCGCTGGCGCACTGTCTTGTTCTACGCCGGAACAAGCAACTACCTGCAATTGGGGAGTAAACATGCTGATGATTTTGCCTGGCGGCGCTACGGAGCAGCGGTACTCGCCGTTAGCAAATGAGCTTGCCTTTCTCGATAATAGCGGCGCCGGTATTATTGATATGACCACCGGCACAATAACAGAAATAGGTCCTAATCTTAAGGCCGATCTTGGCGATTCATTAGTTCCCTGGTTTATTCAGGCGGTTGACTGGTCGCCCTATGATAACAGGCTGCTCGTGGTTATGGCGGCCAATGCGTGGCATGATACCCTGAATAATGGGCGAACGGTAATGCTTTTCCTCCATAACGACGGTTCATTGGATACACAATTTGTTGGCGATTGGTTAGGGCATTCTCAGTATCTTCTCTGGTTGTGTGATTCACACCCCAGCGTGGATTCTTTGGTCTTTGCATACGCTCCAACAGACACTCAAGTTTCCATATATTGCCCCGAATCGCATAGCTTTACGCTTCAAAAAGATGCAGGAATAATGCGCGAAAGTCCGAGCGGTAAACACACCTTTGGAACTTGGAGCGGTTCTTACTTCCTCGATGGAAATGTTATAAACTGGGGAAACCAAAATCCAATCTATGTTCGGTCGGTAAGTTTTTCTCCGGATGAAAAGCACATCGCTTTTGCCGTCGGCCAGTTGGGCAGTGTCGAGTGGATTTACAATGTAAGCGATTTACTTTCAGGCAAACCGGTAGCGCCCATCGCCCAGTTGAATTTCATGCCACGCTATTGCCTTGGTAGTGTGCTGGGCGCTTGGGGTGAATTTGTCTCAGACACCAGCCTCGTGGTTAGCCTTCACGCCGACCCTACCACCGGCGCGCAGTGTAACCTCTACGAAGTAAATTTCAATGGCGATATTATTCGGCAGCTGACTCATTACTGAAATCTAACCTTTCGTCATCAAGGCAAACCAATGCGGCAATCGTTTCACCGAAGAAAGTATGCGCTAGCGTTAATAGCAACGTCAGCGCTATCGGCCTTCGGAATGTCTTGTTCGACGCCGGAACAGAAAAACACTTGCAACTGGGGTCTTAATATTCAGGGCGATTTACCCGGCGGCGCAATAAAGCAGAGATACTCGCCAATGGCGAATAAGCTTGCCTTCCTCAATAATTCCGGAGTGGGAATTGTTGATATGAAGACGGGCGAGCTAACCGAAGTGAATCCATCTCAAATGAACATCGGGTTAGGTGATTCTTAGTTCCGTGGTATATCCAGGCGGTCGATTGGTCGCCGTATGATGAAAAATTGCTCGTGGTTATAGCTTTGGGGGCGCCTTATGATACGGTCAATCCTGGGCGCATGGGAATGCTTTTTCTTCATAGCGATGGCACGTTCGATACCTTATTCATCGGTGGTTGGCTAGGATCTGCTGAATATAAGGGCTGGTTGCATGCTTCGCGCCCGAACTCCGATTCTCTTGTTTTTTCCTATGAACCGGCAGACACTGACCTCGCTACCTACTGTCCTGAATCCCGACTGTTTTCCAATATACAACATCCGTCGTCACATCCAAACCCGAGCTTGATTAGGCAGAGTTCAAGCGGTGAGCATTTGCTGGGAGTAAACAACGGAGCATATATATTAGATGAAAAGGCTATTGACTGGGGTAACCAAAATCCTTACTCGCTTGGCTCGGCAAGTTTTTCTCCGGACGAGAAGCACATCGCGTTTGGAGTTGGGCAGCTTGGTGGCTTGGAGTGGATTTATAATATTAGCGATTTACTTTCTGGTAAGCCCGTATCGCCAATCGCCCAATTATATTGGTTCAATAGATATTGTCTCGGCAGCGAGCGGGGAGCGTGGGGCGAATTTGTCTCCGATACCAGTCTTGTGGTAAGTCTTCATGGCGATCCCACTACGGGCGCGCAGTGCAATCTATACGAGGTGAACTTTAACGGGGATATTATCCGAAAACTGACGTCTTACTAACTCGTAAGTTACTTTATACGGGGACACTTACACTTCGCTCGAACAATCTGTGCAGTAACGCCTCTTCTTCGGGCGTGAGAGAAATACCACGACGCGATTCCACGGCATTAGCTACTGCTATAGCCTTTTCGAATTTGTAAGACACTATGCCATTCGGTCCGCACCAGGAAAAGCTGGGAACCCACTTTGGCGGGAACCCAGGGCAAAACACATTACACGAAACTCCAACAGCCGTTCCAGTATTAAATTGAGTTCCAATTGCCGATTTGGAATGGTCACCCATCATAAGCCCCACAAACAGCTTCCCGGTTTCGAACTCCTCGCCTTCAATCGTCACTCGGACCGGAGAATAATCGTTTTTAAGATCGCTGGTATTCGTTCCGGCACCCAGGTTTACCCATTCGCCTAAAAAGCTGTGACCGAGGTAACCATCGTGCTGCTTATTGGAATAGCCCTGAATGATGGAATTCTCGATCTCTCCCCCTACTTTCGACACTGGCCCAATCGTCGTTCCTTCGTATATCTTTGCTCCAATTTTGACGACGGAATTTTTCCCGATAAATGCCGGCCCGATTATCGTTGCATGAGGCATAATGTGGGCACCTTCCTCGATGATAATCTCGCCCTCCGAGCAATCTAGCACAATTCCGGCATCGATGCGGGCGGTGGGATGGATCAGCAAATTCTCCGGTTTTACGATTGCACAGTTCTCGAAGCTCGGGTGCTCCACGCTACGGTTCACCATTGGCCAGAGTTCCGCATCCAGGGTGAGTGCCGCGGCATTTGCATGAATTACATCCCAGAGCGACTGCGGCGCATCTTCCCGGACCGCCTCCGGCGGATCGATAGCTGCCCCGGTAACAAACCGGCCTGCGATCTCCGATGGAATCTCCTCATAGACATGCCAATGGTTATTCGGATTAAAGGCCAACGCCTCCCTGGCATTGATGAGCAGCGTCCCACCGCTCGGAACCTCATTTACCGGGAGGCCGTACCGCGCGGCTACCACCGATTTCAGTTCCGGCGCGCAGTGGAGGTAGAGCCGAGCCTCCCGAAAAATCGCCTGGATTCGCTCGATCGCCGTGAAGGCTCCGGTCCGCAGTTCCGC
>JAKAIL010000263.1 GCA_021825235.1 Bacteroidota bacterium
CGATCTCTCGTGAGCGCGCCCACCGGACAAATATCGATGACGTTCATCGACATGTTATTATCGAAACTCTCTTCGGGGTCCGCAACAATCGTTACATGATCCCCGCGATGTATGAATGTAAGCACTGGCTGCTGGGCCACTTCCTGTGCGAAGCGAATGCAGCGCGAGCAGGAAATGCAGCGTTCGCCATCGAAAAGAACATTCGGTCCGAATGGGATGCGCTTGTCCTTGTGAACTTTTTCCTCCGTGAATCGCGAAACGCCGCGCGAATGCTCGAATGCATAGTCCTGGAGCTTGCACTGCCCAGCCTCATCGCATATCGGGCAATCGAGCGGATGATTGATAAGGAGGAATTCCATCACGTCCTCACGGCCTTCGACGGCCTTATCCGAAAGCGACTTCACAACCATTCCGTCGCTAACCGGCGTTGCGCACGCGATCTGGAGCTTCGGCATTTTCTCGACTTCGACCAAACACATGCGGCAGTTGCCCGCCACCGTAAGCGCCGGATGCCAGCAAAAATGTGGGATTTCTATTCCGTTTTCGAGAGCGACCTGAATGATCGTCTGCCCCGCCTGGGCTTCGAGCTCTTTTCCGTCGATGGTAATCTTCGGCATTCTATAGGATGAGATTATTTTGGCAACACCAAACAGTGAGGAGAGAGAAATTTATCCCCTCCAGGAAAAGATATTCTCACTTTTAAACCCTCACTACTTGCTGGAAGGCATATAAGAATATCCCGCTCGCCACCGCAACATTGAGCGAATCCACGCCTTCGGCCATAGGGATTTCCGCAAGCGTGTCGCAGCCGGCCAGTACTTCTTTCCGCAGACCCCAGCCTTCGGAACCAAAGACAAGCATAGTATTTCCATCGGGCTTTATGGTGCTAAGTTCAACGCTATTTGGTGACAACGCTGCACCAATTATTCGGATCGGTTTTATCTGAGGGATTCCTGCTAATTCCAATGCAAGATTTTGAACCCATATAATCTCCACGTCCACGATGGTTCCCATTGAGACACGGACGGACCGCCGGAGCCAGGGATTGCAACTCGTCTCATCCACGATAACGGCTTTGGCTCCAAAGGCCGCGGCATTACGGATGATGCCACCCATGTTTTCGGCATCGGCAATGCCATCGAGTGCCACCGCCAGCCAGGGAGATTCCCACTTCGAAATGGCCTCCATCACTCCCCTGCTCTTCGGAATTTTGACGGCCAGCATAATTCCCTGGTGAAGGTGATAGCCAATCACATTTGCCATCGTTTCTTTTGAGGCGAGAAATACGTTGGTTGAATCTGTTCGCTTTTCGAAGAGTGGGCGAAGTCTTTCGAAGTGTTCGGCGGTGAGATACGCGGAAGGGACTTCGAAGGAGCTTTCCAGAATTTTTCGCGCAATTTTTTCGCCTTCGGCAATGAAGAGCCCTTTCTCGAAGTGTCCGCCTTTTCCTTTGAGCGATTGAAAATCTTCGATGTCCGGAGCTTGGAAATCCTCGAAAATGTGGAATGGCATGGTGTGGAAACACCGAAAATTTGCATCCGGCTCCATTTGCTTAAAGAATACCATCATAGCAACTTTTCCTGCAATAGTCCGGGTTTAATTGGCCCTTAAATAATTCTTAATTTACCAGCCCCATCACTATCCATGCGAATGCAATCGAAAGAAAAAGAATTAGTACCAGGAACAGAAGAACCGCATATCCGGATCGCCACTCCGCTGAGCCGTTTGCAGGTATCACTCATCCAGGAATCCCTGCGCGAGACCGGCTGGAAGCACTCGGATTTTTATGTCGGGTCCACCTCGCCGAGCGGTGTGCGCCCGCAATTTAAGATGACCGTCTTCCAGGCGAAGGCCGGGTTAAAGCGTAGTGAGGTCGTGCAGAAGTTGCAGGGCATCGTCGGCAAGTTCAAAGAAGAGAAAGCCTGAACGGTCGTATTTCAAGCATTCAGAATTACCCTGCTTAGCGGAACTCTCCCCCGCGCAGAAGCGATAGCCGTTAACGAATGACCGCTTCCGCTCGTCCGCTTGGCGACACTCCAGCCTCAAAACCAGCCGCACGCATCCGCCTCGATTCGATCGATGCCTTGCGCGGCACGGCCGCACTGATGGTCGCGGGTTACCACATTTGGGGACATTATGGCGTCTATCCTTTTCCCTCGCTGGGCGTTGTACCATGGGCTCACTCCGCCGGGCTTCTGGCATATATCACCTCTCCGCTCCGGTGGGGATACCTTGGCGTAGGGCTGTTTCTCGTTCTGAGTGGCTTTTGCATTCATCTTCCATTCGCGCGCAAGCGGCAGGAAGTCGGTGGTTATGCATTCGACTGGCGCAAGTTCTATCTTCGCCGCTTATGGCGGCTTTATCCGGCCTACGCTGCTTCGGTGGTTGGCACCTATCTCCTGCTTCTCCTTACAGCGCATGGGACGGACTTCGTTGGCGCTGCTCCCAGCATTGGCGATCTGCTTGCACACCTTACACTCACGCACGGATATTTCGATCGATATTTTTACGGTATCGTAAATGTCTATTGGTCGCTTGCGCTGGAGTTCGAACTCTATCTTGCATATCCCATTTTCCTATATTTATTTCGGCGCGCCGGCCTGGGAAAAGCTATTTTCTATCTGACGGTTTTCTCGCTTGCATGGCGTTATGCATCTCTCAATTTTTTCGGTTCGCAACTTATCAGCGTGGCATGGACCGGCCCTTACGCCATGATGGGATTCGTGTTCGCTCGCATGCCCGAGTGGCTCTTCGGCGCCTGGCTGGCTGAATGGTTTGTAACCGGCGCGAACAAAAATTGGAAACGCTTTCCGCTGGCGATGGGAGCAGCCATTACCCTTTTCGCTGCAATTCTTTCGACCCTCGTGCAACCATTGTGGGTTCTGACCGACCCGCTCTTCGGATTAGGTTTTGCGTTCATGATCGCAGCCGCGATAGTTCCGAAACCGGCCCGCGTTGTAAATTCTAAGTCATCCTATTCAAAATTTTACCGGTGGTTAGTGTGGATGGGCACTATCAGCTACTCCGTCTATCTTTTCCACATGCAATTTTCGTGGTTTGCGAATCCCTGGATTCGGGAAGTCCAAAGCCCCGTCCTGCAATTCGCGCTGCGGACGGTTGTTCTTGCGATCTCGATTCCAATCATTGCATTCATTTTTCGTCTGGTGGAAGCGCCTTTTCTCTCAGCGCCGCAGGCCGGAACCAAATTATTCATGCTCTATCAGCGTCTGGGCCGCCTGCTTGGCATAAAATCGGATAGTCCTTTAGTTATCCAACTCGAAAGCGCACCTCTCTGAGGATTAGATTCAGCTAACGAATTTCTCCGCGCGCCGCCGAGTATTCAGGAGCGCGAATATGACCATCATTGCCCAATTGAATTCCTTATCCGATGCCTATGCCGGTATGGCCGCATTGCGGTCCAATGCGATACCGCCGGCGCTTTCCAAACAAGGCGACTACCTGGTCATCAGCGTGGACGACGACTTCGCGAATTCCGCGCGGAACATCCTCGCCTCCGATAGCCGGTTCACCATTGCAGAGGAATCCAATGGTTCTGCAAATACATTTATCCCTCCCGGATTCGAGGAATATAACGCGTAGGTTTTAAAGTCAAGCCCCGCCCGACGGTTGGCCGGGCGGGGCCGTTGTCCTGCATTTACTTACGAGATACGGCACGCCTTATCGTACGAGAGCCGGCTCTCGCGGGAGGAGGAGCATCTGCGTACAAGAACGCAGTATCCTACAATGGTTACAAACAAAATTTCTCTTTCCTAAGGAGTAATCACGGCTTCATGTAGAGATGAGGCCTTGAGCATTTGTTCGTAGCCACTATATAGACCCATGAGTCGGAAAAAAATCGCAGCTATTTTTCAAAAAATCTTCGATTTTTGAAAATAATTCGATTTTGGAGCAATTTTGGCAGTTTTTTGCAAAAAAAAGTTGGCCGGAATTCACCTTCCAGCCATAAATTCCGATTGGAGATAAGCTACTTCACTACCGTCGTTCGACTAACCGTCCTATGGGACGAGGCCGATCGGGCAATCACGATAATCAAAATGAGGAACGCAATGACCGCAAGTGCAATCAGGAGCCATGTATTAGTGCTCAGGTTTTGTGGGACGGTCGTGGTCGTAGTGGTCGAGCTGCTGTGGGACGAGTAATGGCTGGCCGATCCGCCCCCGGTCGCTGGCGTGGAAGTGCCAGACGAAGAGGTACTCGGAGCAGTCGAAGTGCTCGGAGTCGAGCTACCAGATGAGCCATACCCATTTTGTGCGCGGGCGCTCAATGTTCCAACCGCAATCATCAGCATCGCACTGAAAAGAATCCATCCCAAATGGTGAAATCGTATAGGAAGCGGCATAATCGTTCTCCTGATTAATGAGTCAATACGCTGCTGTATCCAGTGCCGGAACTACATGCTCGGCAGGCACAGCAGCCTTTTCCTTAGCAACCGAAATATATGCCAATGTTGTAAGAAGCGCGAAACCGGTGATTAAAATAATTCCTACCCCGGTGAGCAACCTCTTCCATATCGTAAATCGGGATTCGAGCCAGGGAACGCAAAACCAAACGATGAGTACGATGAGGTACAGCCACACCGTCGCCCAATTCGGCAAGTATCTCAGCGTTTGATAGAGAAACATAAAATACCACGCCGGATGAAGACCTGCGGGCGGCTCGGTGGGCTTTGCGAGATCGTAGGCTCCGGCTAACGGCCAGGGAAAAAGGACTGCTACCGTCAAAAGAAGTGCGAGACCGATCAACCACACAATGGATTCCATAAGCAGATAATCGGGGAAGAATCGGGTCTCACCTGTGATCTTTGCAGTTGTCGGGGCCCGTCCTAAAAGCGTGGTAACCGTTACATGCACAAGGACGAGGACCACCGCAAGGAGCGGAAGAATTGCGACGTGCAGCGCATACATCCGCGAGAGCGTCGCGCCGGTAATTCCACGGGAACCGCGCAGCCACGCTCCGACAAGGTTACCAATGAGAGGAATCTCCCGCGGGAGTGCAGA
>JAKAIL010000029.1 GCA_021825235.1 Bacteroidota bacterium
AACGCGGCACTTGCCGATGACAATACCGCGTCTCTGTTTTCGTTGCTCGCGCAGCGGGAACGCGAATACTCGCAGATGTTACCGGACAGCACGCTAAACTTCGACATGCCGGAAGGTGAGCGCAAGACAAGCCGTGGCTACGCGGTCTATAGCGCCAACGGAACATTGCTCGCCTGGAATACACCGGTCGCTGCAACATTCGGTTTCGATACCATTTTAAGCGATGCCATGCGTCTTCCGAGCCATGATTATGGTGTCTTGCTCGAAAACGGTGCCATCTACGCCGACCTGGTCTCCATTCAAAAGTTAGTCCCGAGACAGAATGGCCAGACGATAGGCTATATCGCCGTAAAGCAACAACTTGCAACGAAGGTGCCGCTCGCAAACAGCCCGGCAATGTCCTTCATTGACGATTTCATCGCCAGCGCCGATCGCCCGATTCGTCTTCATTTCGGCGGAAAGCCGAACACCGTTCGATCCGATAACCAATGGTTCCGAGAAGACCTGCTGGCTTCGCCTACGGACCCCGCAAGCTTCATTGGTACCCTTTCGATTGGCCGGACACCCGAACGGGAAGCTTCGGCCGGATTTCATTTCCTGCATGGACTGTGGACCTTCGCCTTGAGTTTGGCGCTGTTTTCATTTCTTCTATGGCTGCTTACCACACTCGCCGATTTACCGGCAGGGACCGGACGAGATCGCCTGACCTATTCCATCTTATCCTTGCTTGCTCTTCTTCTGGTCCGAATCGCGCTCTCGCAGCTTGGAGTAATCGCCAAACTATTCGGTCCGCAATATCAGGATGCGACGGCATTCGGTTCTGCATGGGGGTTCGGAATCGCATCGAATCCTTTGGAACTCTTTATATCCTCGATCTTCGCAACGGCCGGCGCGGTGATGCTCTGGATTATCTGGATGCCGCGGGAGCGCCTGATTCGCGATGAGTCCGGAGAGCGGCATACGGCGGCCCACCCGCCTTCGAATCCCGTAGTGTTATTCGGATATGCAATACTCGCAGCCATTGTACTCGAGTTGTGGATCGATGGCTTAAGTTTCCTTGTCGAGCAAATCATTCGTACTGGAGCGATGCGGTACCTGAATATCGATCAAGTGCTGCCTGCTCCGAGTACGCTGATGATGCTTCTCGCCTTCCTGGGTTTTGGAGTCACGTATTTGTTCCTTGCGGCACTTTCCATTACGTTTGGTCTCCGCGCTGCAATCGAGATGGCGCCGCGTTCGCTCCGCGTGTGGCGCCGCATTACGACGGGCGCCTTGATCATGGTCCTTCTGCTCCTGCTCGCAGTAGCATGCTTCGATCAACTGGCCTTCTCGGATACCAGCCTGCTCTATCGTGCAGCACTTACCGCCTTAACTTTCCTGGTTAGTCTTCCAATCATCGTCATCGATGCCACGGTAGCCGATCCGCTGGATCGTGGTCCATCCTTTCTCTATCGCCTGCCGCGATCGAGCCGATCGATTCTGTTTATTTTGGGCGTCAGCGCCGTGATCATGAGCCCTCTGGTCGCTACCAAACAATTGGTCGGAGATGAGAAGCTCGCTCGCCAGTTAGTACTGGAAAACACCGAAGTCGATTATCCGGAACTGTACAATTCGGCGCAACACTTGCTGGCGACGGCCGAGGACCATCTTGCACAATGGAGAAGCAACGGGGAAGATAGTTCCTCTTTGCGAGATGAAGCGTTTTTGATTTGGATGGACGGGATGCGTGCCCACCCGCTTTGGAATGCGGTAGTGGATGTCTATAACGCCTCCGGCATGACGGAGTCCCACTTCGCCACCATCGGCTCGGGTTCGGAGATCGATCGGATTGGACCCCTTCTCGATTCGGAACGGGCCACGCTGCACCGCAGTGATTCTCTTTCGCCCCCGATACGGCTTATTTCTTCGTTTACAACATCCGGCGCGCCGGCAATAATTGGTGGAATCCCCATTCGCGATACGGTCCGGACCGCATCGAAGCTTCTGCACCCGCCTCAGGCACACACAGTTCCATCGGGGCCAAGCCGATCGCTCTATGTCGCGATTTCGCTCTGGAGCGAGCTGCCGGCGCTTGCTGCACGCCACGGAAATATTTCCTTGCTGCCGGAACCCACCGAACTGGATAATCCTGCTGCCGGCAGTCCGGGATTTATCATTGCCCAATACCGGCCCAACGTGCGCCGCATTACCAATAGCCCGGCTCTGGATGTCCCCGCAACCGTTCCGGCGTTCATCGAGCATGTCTTGCTGCAACGCCGCAGTATGTGGATGACGACAAAAATCGGAGGTAAGCACTATCAAACGCTCTATTATCGCGCGAATGCGACGTTAGGCCCGGGCGAGAAACCGACTATTGTTACGGTCAGCGTTCCGGAACCCTCGTACTCTCGCACGCTCGAATTTGGGCTACGCATGAATGCCATTGGGTTGCTTTATGGCGCGCTCATTGTCATTGTGCTATTACTGATCCGGCAAGTGGCAACGCGGCGCGTTCGATTCACCCTGCATTTCCGCGATCGAATATTTCTTATCGTCCTTGTCATTGCTCTCGTTCCATTGGTCGTTGTTACGAACGTGACTCGGAACCTGCTTGCCGAACGCGCGCAAGTGGAAGAGCAAGACCGCCTCGCTCGCGATGCCGTCGTGATTAAGGACCGCATGACTCGCCAGATCGAAAAGGCAGGCCCCTCATTGGCAGAGGGCGGGTTACAGTCCGAAGTGGATTATCTCTCGCAGGTAATTGGCCGCGATTTCAGTGTGTACGATGCCTCGGGCCGGCTCCGGGCAAGCAGCCGTCCGGAACTTTATGAATCCTCTCTTCTTGCCTCGACACTTAATTCTACCGCGGTACGGGAAGTGATATTTGGTAATCGTTCCTTCTTTACGGAGCCGGTCCAGATCGGTTCCCACGCGTACGCCGTGGGCTACCAGCCCGTAACGAGCGCCGATGGTTCGCGCCTCCTGGCCGTCCTGGCGTTGGCAACGCTGAACGAGCAACCGCACATCGAAGCCGAGATTGCACGCACGACCAGCTTTATCTATGGTACGTTTGCGGCATTGGGGCTCGTCCTGCTCGGAATCGGGGCGCTGTTCGCTGCGCGGGTAGCTTCACCGGTGTTAGAACTCATTCGCGCCACGGAGCGCGTGGCTCAGGGCAAACTGCAGACCTCCATTCGGGTTAAACGCGAGGACGAAATTGGCGACCTCATGCGGGCCTTCAACACGATGACGCACGAACTGGAGCGGAGCCGCGAAATTGTGGCGCAGACGGAGCGGGAACTCGCGTGGAAAGAAATGGCCCGACAGGTCGCCCATGAGATCAAGAACCCGCTTACGCCGATGAAGCTCTCCGTCCAGCACATGGAGCATGCCTTCGAAGCGAAGGACCCGAACTTCAATTCCATTTTCCGGCGCGTTATCCGCACCATGCGCGAGCAAATCGATGTGCTCACGCGCATTGCTACGGAATTCTCGCATTTCGGCGCGATGCCCCGCCGCCGGTGGGGCGCCGTGGACATCCGCACAGTGGCCGATAGTGCGGTGGCCCTCTTCGACGCGGAGCGGAGCCGCATTCGTTTTATCGTCGATGTGCCAAAGGATTTGCCGCGTGTCTATTCCGACGAGGAAGAGTTACGTCGCGCGTTTGTGAACCTTCTGCGGAATTCCGTGCAAGCCATCGAGGGATGGGGTGTAATCATCATTCGTGCACGAAGCGACCAGGGAATGGTTAACATTCGTGTGCGCGATACCGGTTTTGGAATGCCCGAGGAAACACTCAAGCGGGTGTTCGATCCTAACTTCTCCACCAAAACAAGCGGCATGGGCTTGGGGCTTGCCATCGTCAAGAAGACGGTGACGGATATGGCCGGAACGATCCGCGTCGAAAGCATGCCGGGGCATGGGACCACCTTCTTTATCGACTTGCCTGCCAGAGCGGATCTGGGAGAAGAGGGTTAAAGAATCTCTCGGTAGTTGGAACGCGGCTCCGGTTGCCGATAACCGACGGCACTTACAGGACCCGGAAAATCCGGAACGAGCCATTATGCGAACGGGTTAACCCAGCTTCCATATTATTTAAATTTAATTTTTCCAGTTTTATCCCTTTCCCATGAAGCACATTGTTGGCAGCCTTCTGGCCATTGCCCTCGGAATCCTTGCGATCGTCCCTTCGCTAACGCTCACGGGCTGTAAGGATCAGTATCCCGCCTCGATCCTTCAGGCAGATACGGTCACTCGTACCGATACGCTCATTCAAAGAGACACAGTCATTCATGTCGATACCGTCGTTCATGGCGACACCCTTATTCGTACGGATACACTTATTCGGGTCGATACTGTCATTCGTGGGGATACTCTCGTTCATACGGATACCCTCATTCATATCGATACCCTCCTTCAGCGAGATACCCTACGCGACACCATCGATCTGGACGATTCGAATATATGGGTCTATCGCAATTCAGGAACGACGGATAATCTGATAATCGCGGAGTTTGTGAATCAGAACAATGGTTTCATCGGTGGTGGCCCGTCCGGAACTTCCGGGGATGGAGTAATTTTGAGCTCGGGGGATCGAGGAACGACTTGGCAGGTCGCGAGTACCAGCGTTGGAACTTCCGGCTTCGGCGGCAGTGGCGTATATGGACTTGCCTTCCAGGACGCACAAAATGCGTTTGCGGTTGGCGACGGTCAAAATGTTTTGCATTCCATGGATGGCGGCCACACCTGGACTGGAACCCCGAGTGGAAGCACGTTTTTTCTGCGCTCTCTGTGGTTCCTGGACTATAAGACTGGCTTCTTCGGAACCTCCGATCCAGCAAATAATGGAAATGGTGCTGGCGCCGATGGTGAAATCTGGAGGACGACCGATGGCGGAGTTTCCTGGAACTTAGTCGCCTCCACGAATGGCGGCATCTACGAAATCCGCTTTATCAATCCATCGAATGGCGTCGCGCTCGGAAGATTCGGAGTTGCCTATTGGACATCCGATGGCGGGGCCACATGGAACCAGGGAACAACCGATCAAACTGGGAACACCTCCCTCATTGGCCGTGCGGCCTTCACAACGGGATCAACAGGGTTCGCAGCTTGCTACCTCGCCCAAACCCAGGGCGCGATCCTTCGTACCGACGACGAGGGCCACACATGGCACACTGTTAAAGTAGTTCCAGCCGGGCTATCCGGCATTGCGACGAATGGCGCTGGCGTCATTACCGCCTGCGGCGAAGGCGGCACCGTGGTGGAATCGACTGACGGCGGCACCACGTGGACCACTTCGAACGTCGGAACCAGCCGGTGGATCGGTGACGCCTACTCCGGCACGGACCGCACGGTGCTCGTCGGCGTCAATGGCCGCATTGCAACTCGGGATAAATAAGCGTTCCCACGACCGATGACCCGAAAAGCTATGAAATATATTTGCCTCGTCGCAATCCTTACCTGCGCGCGACTGGCCAATGGCCAGCCCGAATCGAACCTCGCGCTGGAGTATCGGTTCGGATTGCTTACGGAAGCGACGCACGCGCCGAATATCGTAAATCAGTTCCTTGTCCCCGGCACCGGAACGAGCTCCGAGCATACGATACGATTCCTCTACGAGCATCGTGTTGCCGGCGAGGAACATACCGTTTCACTCACCGGAGGGTTCGGCGTCGCATATTCCAGCGGCAGTTTTACTTCCGATCCGTTCTCCAGTCCTTCGAAGGATTTCACGCTCCAGTATAGCGCGCTTTCGCTGTATCTTCGGGCAACGGTGGGCATCCCGCTCTCCAATTTTTGCCTCGATCTTGGCGGCTGGCTGGGCGCGCCGGTAGTTCACTCGCTTCAGGAATCGCTCGTTTCGGGTACCACCACTACCGTAATCGCCTCGAATTCCGCGATCGATTATACCCGCCCGCCTGCTGGAATTCGCGCCGAAGTAAATTACTTGAAACCCCTCTCTCGCAAGCTTCCGATAACGTTTGGGCTTTTCAGCGAACTGGATTTGGATGCTTTTCGCCAGATGGGCATGAATGCGACAAGCGCCGGCATCGCCATTCGGTGGAACCTTGAGCATGTAGGGGGGGGGAATTCTCTCTCCTTAGGGAAGCCTGGACCCGCCTAGGCTTTTGTTATGGCCGAGTCTCAACCGACGACTTTCACAAATTTCCGTTTGCCGACCTTGAGGACGCGTCCTTCGGGTGTAGCAGTAAATGTAGCTTTATTGTCCGAAATCTTTTCCCCATCGAACGAAACTCCGCCACCATCAATGAGGCGGCGGGCTTCGCTTTTCGTTGCCGCGAGGTTGTGCTCCACCATAAACTCGACGAGCGGTATGTTCCCCGCCGGAACCGATATTTCCTCTATATCCTCGGGCACTTCCTTCTTCACGAACATCGTGCGGAATTTTTCGTAAGCGTCACTCGCTGCAGCATCACCGTAAAGCAAGCGCACAATCTCCTGCCCCAGCCGAACCTTGAGATCGCGAGGGTTGGTAGAAGCATCGGCAAGCTTCGCTTTAATGTCTGCGAGGTCCGGAACATTGGTTGCTAGCTCGAACCAGCGGTAGATCATCGTGTCCGGGATGGACATGGTCTTGCCGAACATGTCATCTGGCGAATCCGAGAAATTGATCGAGTTCCCATAGGACTTCGACATCTTCCGCTCGCCATCGGTCCCTTCGAGCAAGGGCATCGTGAGGATGCACTGCGGCTCCTCGTTAAAATGGCGCTGAAGTTCCCGGCCTACAAGGAGATTGAATTTCTGATCTGTACCGCCTAATTCAATATCCGAATGAATGGCAACGGAATCCATCCCCTGCGCCAGCGGGTAGAGGAATTCGTGGAGCGAAATCGGCAATTCCGCGTTGAACCGCTCGTGAAAATCGTTCCGTTCGAGCATCTGGCTCACGGTGTAACTGGCCGCCAGTTTGATCACATCCACGAACGTCATCGGGTTCAACCAGGTCGAGTTATACATGACCTTCAGCTTCTCGCGGTCTAAAATGCGGCTCACCTGCTCCACGTATGTTGCTGCGTTATGCTCTACTTCCTCTTTGGTAAGCATGGGCCGCGTTTTCTGCCGTCCGGAGGGATCGCCAATCATGGCGGTGAAATCACCAATGATGAGACACGCCTGATGTCCCAAATCCTGGAATGCGCGAAGCTTGCGGAGCACCACGCCGTGCCCGATGTGCAAATCCGGCGTGGAAGGATCGGCGCCGAGCTTCACGACGAGCGGCTTACCGGTAGCACTTGTGCGCTCCATTTTTTTTGCAAGCTCTTCTTCACTAATCAGATCGACGGTGCCGCGCCGGGCAACGTCCATCTGCTCGTTAAGGGGTGGAAAGGTACCAGGATTACGCGGATTCAAGCAGAATTCTGAGATTGATTTTTAGGATTCTTTTTTGTCTTCTCTAAAAGAACATTCCTACACCCAGAAAGCCGCCCGCTTCGACGGTAAAATTCTTGGGCCAGGAAACTTCCAGCGAGTACCCCTGATACCACGCAGTCCCGGTTGCGCCGTTCCCATCCCACTCGCGCCGGTAGAGCATACCGCCAATCGAGAAGTAAGCATTATTAACCGCCGACAGATTTATCGCGCTGAAGGGAACATCCAATTGCACGGTCCCGCCAATGGTGTACCCGGTAGTTCCCTGGCCCCACGTACCTGGGCCGAAGTAACTATTGCTCACAAATACCGCTTCCGGGATTTCATACGCCGCATCGTACCGCAATTGAATACTGCTGCTCGTAGCGAGTGGAATGGTGCCCTCCAATCCAAAACAGAGATGCGTCGAATAGACCGTCTCGGTATAATCTCGATTGGCGTCTGGAATCAGATGTCCTTCCTCATCACCATTTAGCTGACCCGTACGTTCGCTGGTAAACCGGCTGCGAACGATTCCCAGATAGGGCTGGAGACAAGGAAGCATTTCCCATCCAAGAATGGCACGTCCCGTAAGATCCGCGTGCGCAACCTGCTCCTCTTGTGTGAGATCGGTCATGCCGGCCGGCTCATATTCATCGCCAATTTCGAGGCGCTTCACGGTGACGAGTGGTATTTGCGCATCCACGATTACAAAAAGAGGTAATCCCAATCCACGCTGTGCAAGATATGTGAGCATGGGATGAAGCTGCAAGGCATCCCATGCGTTACCCTTTACATCTTCGGGATCGCCATCGGCGGGATTATTGAAATTCTCCTGATAATAGGTATTGAAGGAGGAAACCAGAAGAGATGCTTCCCAGGAACTCTGCGCGTGCGCAGAAACGGTTAGGAGCGAACTAAACAGGGCGAGGGTAAAGAAACTACCGACAAATTTAAAGCTGACTGCTATGATATCCCTCGACTCCGTCTTCTTCCGCGTCGCTCCAGAAGACTTCGCTCGGGATGACATCGTCACGAAATTTTCAGGAACAGCCATCATACCCGTTCCCGAACTTCGCGCTTGGCTTCGCGCTCTTTGATGGCCTGACGCTTATCATAGTCTTTCTTGCCCCGGGCAACGCCGATTGCCAGCTTCACTTTATTTCCCTTAAAGTACATCCGAAGCGGAATGAGCGTAAGTCCAGCATCGCGCAATTTTACTCCGAGCCGAGCAATTTCCCGCTTGTGCGCAAGCAGCTTGCGCTTTCGCTTATCTTCGAGATTGAATCGGTTCCCATGCGTGTAGGGGCTAATGTGAACATTCTCCAGCCACAACTCGCCATTATCGATGCGCGCATACCCATCCGAAAGCTGGACCTTCCCTTGCCGGAGCGATTTTACTTCTGTACCGGCCAGTGCAACACCGACCTCGATCTCGTCCAGAATAAGATATTCGTGGCGCGCGCGCCGATTATCGGCGATCGGTTTCATCGCTTTGGGCTTCGCATCGAAGGTCCTTACTTCCGGCATGAAGGTGAGAAACGCCGGCGCTCCTACAAATGTCACGGGAGTTGGTACGATCTTAGCTCCTGAACGCACTGAAGCCTCGGCATCGGATGGTGGCACATCTGCCGAGGCTTCAGGATAGAACAGGCTTTGGGAGAGCAGTCTTAGAACGCGGGCTGCTCGAGAGCAGCTCTTTAGTAATCGCCGTCCGCCATGGCTCCCTGGGTTTGGTCGGTCTTCACTTGAGCCATACCCGAATTGGTAAAGAGCCGGCGCGCGCCGACATAATGCTTCTGCCAATATTCGCTTTCGAGCGACGCAACGGTCACGCCGCGCGAGCACGCCGCATTCGCGAAAAGCCCTTCGCCAATGTAGATTCCTACGTGGGTGATAGGCGCGTATCCTGCGGTCCGGAAAAACACGAGATCGCCAAACTCTAAATTTGTTTTGTCAACCGGTTGGCCAAGTTGATACTGATCGTAGGCGGTGCGTGGAAGCTCCAGGCCAAACGACTTTTCGAACACCTCGCGGGTAAAGGCTGAGCAGTCGATTCCATTGCGATCCACTCCGCCAAAGAGATAGCGCGTCCCGATCCAGTTGATGATCTCTGCCATAACATCGGAACGCTGGGCGGAATGGTCCGGATCGGTTTCATCCGAAAGGGTAATATCCGGTTGCTGCTCGGCAGCCATCGCTGGGTCCAGGGCGGCAGCCATCGCCGATGGATTGACGGACGGAGTCGTTGCACCCGGGCGCTCTTTAAAGTACCGATCGAGCGAAGCATCGACGCCGTCTTCGGCCTGCTCCTCCTTCGCCGCCTCCTCGATTTGTGCTTGAACGTCCGGAGAATTTTTTTCCGCAGCGACGATACTATCATCGGCACTTGCCGTGCTCTTGATGGGAGTTGCAGGGGTTAGCACATCCGTGCCGGGCGAGCTTTCCGCGAGTTCGCGGATTTTCTCGACGATGGCACTCTTTTCCTCGCTCGTTAAGGCGCGCTGCGGAACAAGATGATGATAGCAGGAGAGCCTGGCAAAGTGCTTACCATGACGGTACCGCGCTGCATAAGCGCGTGAAGCATTGTGCCGGATCCTCCCATGCACGTGCAGGCGTGCATGTGTTCCATAGCGCCCGGTTCTGTGTCTACGGGCTACGGCTTTCGTTGTCGCTGCGCTGGTGAGCAAAAGCCCGGCAAGCGCGAACGTTATAACGAAACCGAAACGCCGTATGGTCTTTTCGATCATGCGGTGTTATCTATTGATTAATTGTGAATTAACAGTGCCGGCCAAAGACCGGCTTTATATTTCAGGACTTTCGAAATTCTTCAAAACAAACCGTTTCGGCAAATTTTGAGGATTTTCGAAAATCCTCTGTGCAAATATACGGAAATTTTCCGCCTGCCGCTTAAAAACTTCTTACTTTCTAAAAGAATGTATGAAATTTCGTTCAATTATGTTTAATCTTCAAACCTTATACCTTTACTGGCAGAGAGATTTCTTTATGATTTTGCCCCCTAAGGTCCATCTTTAATGGCTTACAATAAAATGTTGTGCAGTGACCACTCCATTGCACGTTAGCCGTAGGAAATATATTCCGGATGGGAGTTTGGATGCGTCTATCGGAATTTGCTGGGGGCCACTTCCGTAAAAGCCATTGGCTAATAACAGGAGCCGATCTCCAACCGAATTCAACAGTTCAAGGCGAATCGATGAGGATTCGCCCAAATTAATGCTTACAGTGCCGCCAGCCGAAACCGGATCAGGAGATTCGGAAAGAGATAATGGAGCTTGATTTGGTGAAGAAGAGACATCGGCTCCTGCACCGCGAAGGGCTGCAAAATGATAGCTCGGAGTTCCATTCCTACCGACGCTTTCCATCCACCCACCAAGATAAAGTGCGCTTGTATCGGTCGCCAACGCATTAACAGAATTATCTACTCCGCCATCAACGTCCTGGAAAGTGGTGCCATCCCAAAGTCCAAGATCACTAACTGCGAAGCTGTTATCCACAAAATTTCCGCCAACGTATAGACCGCCCCGCGCGGCTGCTGTTAAAGCATAGACGGAACCAAAAACACCGGAGCCCACGGAGTCCCATTCGTTGCCATCCCACACAGCGACTCCCGGAGAATAAATTCCATCGGCATTGATAAAGTCACCGCCGGCATAGAGGTCCTGCCCCACCACTGCTAACGCCCAGATCTGATCGTCCACGCCACCGTTGAGTGCATTCCAGTAGCCGCCAGTGAGTTGAGCAATATTATTGACCGCCCCCCCATCAGCCGTAGCGATGGAGCCAGCCAGATAGAGGCTGGAATCTTGAAGCGCCATCGCATTGGCATATCCGGTAAAGGCTCCGCCATCGGGTGTCCAGGAAGTTCCATTCCAATCGCCAAGATAGTTATCCCACTCTCCATTGGCAACCTGAAAATAAACAGAGGCATAGATATCATTCGCATCTGCCGCGATAGCTCCCACATCCCGGCGGGAACCCGATCCCATGGCACTCCAGCTTCCGGTGGCTATGTCATATTCTGCAATATGCTTGGCTGGAAGGGTTCCAGCATGGCCAAACGCACCACCGACAATGAGTTTGTCACCTTGTAGTGCCAGTGCATAAACGTTCCCATCAACACCGCTGTCCAGGGTGGACCAGGTCCGCGTTTGTTTGTCCCAGACCGCCAGATGATTCGCAAGTTTCCCGCCAATGGTAGAAAACGCGCCTCCGATAAACACGTAGCGATCGTTCGTTACAATCGTAGCAACGCGATCCGCTTCCCAACCATCGAAGAATGAATTCGGTGGCAAGACCGGCATCCACGCATTGTTCTTCAGTGTTGCCACCTGATCGATGCGCGCGTTCCCGGCTTTTGTAAATTGGCCACCAATCCACAACTCGCTATCGAAGACGATACCGGCATAGGCGCTTCCATACAATCCGCCCGCAACCGGCGACCAGGATCCAGCATGATATACTGCAATGCCGCTCGCATTGATTCCGGCAATGGAACTGTATTCACCCAAGGCAAAAAGAGAATCTCCAATGGGAAGAAGCTCATTGATGGAACCACTTGAACTCATGCCCACGGTACTATCATGGCCATAGGCCTGCCAACCGGTGGAATCCCAGGATACCAGTCCATAATACAGTTGAGTTTGATCGCGGCTCCAGAAAAAATCGCCGCCCGCCCAGAGCTTTCCATCAAAGAGGGTCATGGTGTAAACGCTCCCATCGAAGCCATTCCCATAGGTGGTCCAGCTACCGTTATGCAACATCGCAATGCCATTAGCCACAGTTCCAGGATTGTTTTCCGAACCAACCCAATCGAAGCTACCACCTACGAACAAGCTATCGCCTGTTGCGAACAAGCTTTCCACGGGATAGGACGTTCCACCGCCAAGTTCGGACCAGCTAAAGCCATCCCACAGGGCGAGATAATACGCGGTGGATGTTCCCGCAGTGGTAAAATCACCGCCAATCACTAACGAGTCGCCGATAAATGCCATTGCATTGACCGTTCCATCGACACCATCGCCGATGGCTTCCCAGGACGAACCATTCCAAACGGCAATATGGTTTACAAGGGTCTGGGAACTTCCGGCCGATTGGAACGAACCTCCCACATAGAGCTTTCCATTGTGAATCGCCATCGCATACACGTCATTATCTAATCCGGCGTCCATCCCATTCCAATGTCCCGTTTTTCGATCATAATGGACTATGAAATCGGCTATCGGAACGCTATCGAAGGAGCGAAAATCTCCGCCAATATAGAGATTGTCGCTGTCCATGGCAAAACATCGAATGAATGCGCCGTCCACGGAATTTTTTGCATCCGCAATTATCGCATCCCAGGTTTCAGAGAGCGATTCGTCTCGACCCTTGGCCCACGCGCTCCCGTGCGGCTGTTGGACGGGTTCCATCCGCCGGGTCGAAACCAGCGGACCTCCAAGGGAATACGCTGAATGAAAGTTGCGCGGACGCGCGAAGGCGGCCAGAGGAAAAAGAAGTAAGAAGAAAAAGGTCTGTTTCATGTAATTCCGTAGCAGTAAACAAGCGTTCAGAAAGTATCCTCAAAAATACGAAAAGAAATCCGCCTTAGCGTAAATTTCGGACGCACTCGAAGGCTGCGATGCCAAAGGCTACGGCTACGTTCAGCGAGTGTTTGGCGCCCAGCATCGGAATTTCGAGCGTGAAATCGCATAATCCAAGGGCGCGGTCGCTCACGCCGGTAATTTCATTTCCAATGACAAGCGCGAGCGGGAAATCTTTGCACCCAAGCTCGAAGATCGAGCGGCTATTCGAAGTAATTTCCAAAGCCGCAACTTTGACACTCCCCCTCCTCAAGAAGGAGGCGGATGGGGGGTGGTCCCGAGCGGCCAATACGGCTTCCTCGATTGTATCGAAATGCCGGTGCGGGACCGTCCGCGTCGCGCCCAGCGCCGTCTTTTCAATTTCCTTCCGCGGCGGGTGCGGCGTGTAGCCTACGGTATAGATCGCTTCCAGGTGTGCGCCGTCACTCGTGCGAAAAATGGAACCGACGTTATACAGGCTCCTAATATCTTCGAGGATTGCGATAACCGGTATTCGTCGTGTGCTCTCGGCAGCTTCCGCCTCGCTCTGGCGCTGCTGCTGGATTTGGGCATAGGTTAGTTTTGTGTGCGGCATAACTTAGCGTGCGCCAAACAGCAGGACACGCTAAAGCATGTCCTACCCGCAATTCTTTGCGCGGTACAAATATGGCTCGTATTCCGAATGTGCTTTGAATAGCGTGAATCTGCCCAATTCTCTTTCAAACGTGGAATAAGTGGTAAGGAATTTTTACATCCGCTTGTAAAATTTCTTTACTAACTAACGTCCATTAGTTAGGTCCCTTAATCCGGAATGCCCTATAGTAATGGCTCCTGGTTTCACGGTACGATTTTTACTTAAGGCACGTAAGTGAACTCTATCGCCCCAGGCCGTTCCGGCCCGCAACCGTTTGAAATCCTCCGCCGCGAGGACTATTCCGATGTAACCTATATGCTCGAGGTCCATCATCCCATGATGGCCCGCGCGGCTAAACCCGGACAATTTGTGATCGTCATGTCGCACGCCAATGGCGAGCGCATTCCACTTACTATCGCGGATTTTAACCGTGAAAAAGGGACAATCACGCTGGTGATTCAGGCCGTCGGCAAATCCACCATGGAAATGCAGCAGACGCTGACGGCCGGGTCCATGCTTCATGGCCTCGCCGGACCGATGGGAATTCCAACCCATCTTTCCGATGCCAGGAAAGTGATTTGCGTGGGCGGTGGGCTTGGTGTTGCGCCCGTTTATCCGCAAGCCCGCGCCATGAAGCAGAAAGGCGCGTATGTCATTGGCGTCCTCGGCTTCCGCAATAAGGACCTCGTCTTCTGGGAAGATAAATTCCGCGCGATCTGCGATGAACTGCTTATCTGCACGGACGACGGCTCCGCCGGAATCAAAGGCATGGTGACGGATGGCATTAAGCAGGCGATCGAGAAGCACAAAGACATAGAAGAAGTAATTGCAATCGGCCCGCCGGTGATGATGAAAGCAAGCGCGAATGCCACGCGCGTCGCCAAAATTAAAACGATGGTGAGCCTCAACCCGATCATGGTAGATGGTACCGGCATGTGCGGTGGCTGCCGCGTGAAAGTCGGCGAGAAAGTAAAATTCGCCTGCGTCGATGGGCCGGATTTCGATGGGCACGAAGTTGATTTCGATGATCTCATGGTCCGCCTCCGACGCTATAAGGAAGAAGAGCGCGTAGCGACCGAGCGCTGGAGCGAAACGTGCCGAATGTCAGAACCAGGATTGGGGGAGCTTTCTAAGATTAATGAGATGGCGTTCCCGAATCGTAATTAGTCAGAATAAATATCGAAAGGTAATCGCTTAATCTCGAAAATCCCTCAGCGAAATCAGCATAATCAGCGTAATCCAGGTGAAGAAACGTACCGTAAGAACGATCCCGCAGACTCGTACACCCGTTCAGGAACTCGATCCGACTATTCGAGCACGGAATTTTGAAGAAGTAAACTGTGGCTATTCGGAGTCCGAGGCGCTGCGCGAATCCGAGCGGTGCCTGTTCTGTCCCGATCCGAAATGCATCGAAGGATGTCCGGTCTCGATTAACATTCCCCAGTTTATCCAGAAGATCGGCGAGAAGAATTTTCGAGGTGCGTACGATACTATTACGGCAACGAATTTACTTCCCGCTGTGTGCGGCCGCGTCTGCCCTCAGGAGAACCAGTGCGAAGGCGTGTGTACGGTCGGCGAGAATTTGGAACCGGTTGCCATTGGCAGGCTCGAACGCTTCGTAGGCGATCTTGCCATCAAGAACCATTGGGTCAACAAACCGTACATTCATCCATCGCTCTTTAAAATTGGAATTATTGGTTCCGGACCTTCCGGCATGGCATGTGCCGCCGATATGGCCAAGGCCGGCTGCGATGTCACGGTATTCGAAGCGTTTCACCAGCCGGGCGGAGTACTGCGCTACGGCATTCCGGATTTTCGGCTGCCGAATACGGTCGTGGATGCGGAAGTGGAAAAGCTGAAAGACTTAGGCGTGAAGTTCGAGTGCAATACGCTCGCAGGACGGCTGTTCACGATCGAGCAAATGATCGAAGAGCTTGGGTTCCACGCCGTGTTCATCGGCACGGGGGCTGGCTATCCTTCCATGCTCAATATTCCCGGCGATTCGCTGAACGGAGTGCTATCGGCAAACGAGCTTCTTACACGCTGCAACCTGATGAAGGCGCGGGAGTTTCCGAAGGTGGATACTCCCCTGCCGCTTGGCAGGCACGTCGTCGTCGTCGGCGCTGGCAACACCGCGATGGACGCACTGCGTGTAAGCAAGCGGCTGGGCGCCGAGACGGTTACCTGTGTCTATCGCCGCTCGAAAACGGAGTGCCCGGCCCGCGCGGAAGAAGTACATCACGCCGAGCAGGAAGGCATCGAGTTCCATTGGCTCACCAATCCCATCGAGGTGTTAGACGATGGCAACGGGAATGTGCGGGCGATTCGCTGCATCCGCATGGATTTAGGTGAACCGGATGATTCCGGACGCCGCCGCCCGGTTCCCATCCAGGGCAGCGAGTTCGAACTCGAGACGGACGAAGTGGTCTATGCCATTGGAACGAATGCCAACCCGATCATCGGCCAGACTTCCAAGCTAACGCTGAACAAGCGCGGCTACATCGAAACCGATAGCAATCTAATGACCTCGATAGCGGGCGTTTTTGCCGGTGGCGATATTGTAACGGGCGCGGCTACCGTTATCGAAGCAATGGGCGCGGGAAGGAAAGCCGCGCGTGGAATGAAGGCCTATCTGGGCATTCGCGATATTGGTCCCATCCCTACAGATGGTTCCCTGTTTGGAATCGCCCTCAGCGAACACAATTTTACGAGAGTAAGGATAGCGGAATAATGGCAATCGAAGAGCTAACCAAAGTAAAGTCGAAGAATAAAAATGGCCGCGTGGAGCAGGCGTCCTCGCCTGCTGTGGAGCAGACACGTGGAGCAGGCGTCTCGCCTGCTGTTGCGCAGACGTCCCCGTCTGCGCCGCCGCTAAAACCAAAGGCAAAGGTGACTCGCCTCAAAGAGCACATCGTCGAAATCATCAGCGATTCCGGCGAAGGCGCGCAGAAATGCGGACAATCCTTCGGGGCCATCGTGGCGCGCATGGGACTGGGCGTATGGACCGTCGAAATCATACCCGCCGAGATTCGCCCCCCGGCCCGGAGTGTGGCCGGTGCCAGCGGGAACCGAATTCGATTCGGCTCGACGGGCGTAACCAACGGCGGTAACGAAACGGACCTTGTCGTTGCATTCAACGAGCAGGTGCTGCTGGGCCGCGTTCGCGCGAATGAACTCAAGCCCGGTTGCACCATCCTCATTGAATCGATGTGGCGCGAGGACCGGAGAGTGGCGGAGTCCTACAGTACCGCAATCGACGAGCTAAAAGCTGCGGGATATAAGGTCTATGAAATTCCGATGGAAGTCGAGTGCCACAAACACATGCCCGATGCGAAAAAGGGCAAGAACATGTTCGCGCTTGGGCTGCTCATCGGACTCTATAGCCTCGATCTCAAGGTTGGACGCGAACAGGTAGCCCTCACCTTTGGAAAAAAGGGAGCGAAAGTTATCGAAAGCAATGTCGCGCTCTTGGAAGCCGGATATGCGTATGCCCAGGAGAACCTCGATTTTAGGTATGAGATACCTGCCGCTAAATCCACGGAAGCGCAGATCGTGGTAAACGGCAATACCGCACTCGCGCTCGGCGTGCTTGCCTCAGGGATGGAAATTTGCGCCATGTACCCGATTACCCCGGCAACCTCGGCCTCGCATTATTTGAGCGATGTATTCGAAGTGGTCGGCGGGGTCGTGCATCAGGCCGAAGATGAAATCGCCGCCTGCACGTTCGCTATTGGCGCGTCGTATGCCGGGAAGTGTACGGTAACTATTACCTCCGGGCCGGGATTTTCGCTCAAGCAGGAAGCCATCGGCCTCGCCGTCATGGGAGAAATCCCGCTGGTGGTCGTAAACGTTCAGCGTGGCGGACCGAGCACCGGGCAACCCACGAAAACGGAACAAGCCGATCTGATGTCCGCCATCTATGGCAGCCACGGCGATGCCCCCAAAGTCGTATTGGCTCCGGCGACCATCGAAGATTGCTTTTATTCCGTCATCATGGCCCGAAAAATAGCGGAGACGTTCAACATGGTCGTCGTCATTCTTTCGGATGCAAACCTGGCAAATTCGCAAGCGCCCTTCACGCGTCCCGTGTTCGATGAGGCGTGGCTTGCACCGCCGATCGATCAAAGCGCGGTTCCCACGGGTGCAAAGCCGTACGATTGGGATTCGAAGACCGGACTTGCGCGCCGATTCATTCCCGGGCAGCCCGGCGGGCAGCATACGCTCACCGGTCTTGCGCACGATGAAGACAGCCACGTAGCCTACGATGCGGAAATTAACCAGCGCGCCATTCGCGCCCGCAGCCTGAAGCTGGCGGCACTACAGAAGACACTCAAGCCACCGACGGTCTTTGGCGACCAAACCGGTGATTTGCTGGTCATTGGCTGGGGCAGCACGAAAGGCGCGATCGAAGAAGCGGTCACGGAACTTCGCGAGCAAGGCAAGAAGGTCTCTTCGATGCACCTCACATTCCTACAGCCGATGGCGCCGGGCATTAAGGAAATTCTGGCCGGATTCCGAAAGGTCATTGCGATCGAAAATAACTGGAGCGATTTGCCGAGCGACGAAATCATCGACGAATCAAACCGCCGTTACACCATGCTTGCGACGCTGTTGCGCTCGCGCTATTTGGTCGATGTCGATTGCTTTAGCGAATGCCGCGGAACGCCGCTCAAGCCGGCTACGGTCCGCCGCGTAATTATGGAGGCATTATCATGAACACGATTACAAACAATTCTATGCCCACCGCACCGGGCCTTGCCAGCGCCAATAACGCGCTCTTGGAACTATACAAAGAGCAATACGAACTCGAAGATTATCAGAAGGGCGTGCCGCGCTGGTGCAGTGGCTGCGGAGATAACGCGATACTCACCGCCGTCCAGCGTCTCTGCCGCGATGAGGCACTCGCGCCGGAAAAGACGGTGTTCGTCTCCGGCATCGGATGTTCGAGCCGGTTCCCCCATTACATGAATACCTACGGAGTCCACAGCCTTCATGGCCGCGCACTCCCGATTGCCGAAGGCATCCGCCTGGCACGGCCCGATCTCAAAGTGTTCGTGAACATGGGCGATGGCGATTGCTTCTCCATCGGTGCCGCGCACTGGGTCCATGCGGTCCGGTACAATATGAACATGCTCGCGATGGTCCACGATAACAATATTTATGGGCTGACCAAAAAGCAGGCTTCGCCAACGTCCCCAAAAGGACTTAAGACCAATACAACCCCACGTGGCGCGTATCTCGATGCGCTCAATCCGCTCACGGTGACGCTCGGCATTGCAAATGTGTCGTTCGTAGCACAAGTGGTCGATTGGATTCCGAAGCTTCTCTATCAGACGCTTTCGGAAGCCTATCACCATCCGGGTTTCTCCTTTGTTCGGATTATTCAGCGGTGTCCGGAATGGTTACCAACGCATCTGGACGAATACCTTCGCGACCCCGAACGCGTCCTGCTCCTGACGCACGACAACGGGCTTACGCTCGATACGGACCTTACGAAGCGGTACACCAAAATCGAGGAGCATGACCCCTCGGATATTCATCGCGCGCGCGAAGTGGCGTCCGGTTCCGATCCCATCCCGGTCGGCATTCTGTATCGAAACGAAAACGTACCGCGCTACGAAGAAACACGCTCGGACACTCGGCTTCGGACCTCTGCGCTCATCCGCAAAGGCCTCGAAGCGGAATTCGACAAATTTACGATCTGGCCTAAAGGCCACCAACCACAGCACGCTTAAGAACCAGAGACGGAGAATACACCAGTGAACGCTCAGGACCAAATTGCCTTCTATCTTACGGGCCGAACATCTATTTCCGGCGGCGCGCAGTCCTCACTCGAGCCATTTGACCGGAGTTATCACCCAGCCTTATTTGCACGTTACGGCGATCTCACCTCGCTTCGATACGATTATCCGATGGTGTTGAATAGCCAGGGAGACCTGGACCGAGCGCTGCTCTCACTCAGCGGGTTGGTGGACGAGGCTGTCGAATCGTTGGCGGATGATCCTGTGCGCGATCGTATCGCGCGGCATGGATACGAACTGGAACGCGAGATTCGAAGCGAGCTAAGCAGCAATACCATGGCAACTGCTGCCGGACACAATGACTTTGCTGTCCTGTGGGAATCAGCCGCTAAACGTCTGGCGCAAAAAGATCCCAACACTGTAGATTCCGCGAAACGGTTATGGGCCATGTTTAACGCAAACGGTGAGCTTGCGCACGTGGATTTTGCAATGCCTGCCCGGGTAACGAAACATGTGTGGAATGCGGTCCAAGGATCGAAAGCAAAAACGTTCCGGAAGGAGATCGAACGGCTCCTGCTCAAGCTCCACGGTATCCTCAAAGCGGAACTGGCAAGCTCGGAAGAAGGACGGGCTCCCAAGCGGCTGGAGGCGAGCATGGGCACTGCCTTCGCAGGTGCGTTCGATTTCGACGTGATGTCCGAAGTGCTGGTCCGCGCCAAACCGGGCGTTCGCATTTCGGATGACCGGCGCAAGCGCATTACTCTTCTCATCGATGTTCTTGAACACCAACGCTTCTTTCCCGTCAGCAAAGAGGTTGCGCCGTACGAGTTCGTGTTTTATCGCTGTGCTACAGCCGTTGAGGCTTATAAAGCGCGGCGCAGTGAAGGCATGGAACTCCTCAAAGCCTTGGAGATCGCCCGGCTGGAAGTGAATGGCGAATATCGCGAATCCGCGGAATACGCCGCGGATGGCCGGCTCGATCACACAGCTCTCTTCGAAGATTTCGGGCTGGAACATCTCGATGCTGGTGTGCTTTCCGCACTGCCGGATTATCTGCTCTGCAAATACACTTCGGAACTCGATGCGGAGGAGACCTTGCAGATTGTGGACGCACTCTCCTCCGGCCTGCCAATAAAAGTTCTCTTGCAGACCGACGATCTCTTCGAGCCATCCCAAACGCAGACCCGGCTCACGAATGAAGAGCGCCAGTCCGGGCTTGCATCGCGCTCCCGCTTCGTAATCGAAGCTGCTATCGCCTCGAACGACGTGTTCGTGATGCAGGCAAGCGCTTCGCATCTCTTTGATTCCAAAGATAGTCTTCAGCGTGGGTTCACATACTCCGGTCCGGCGATTTTCAGCGTATTTTCCGGTGTAAACGCGCACGCGCGCGGCATTGCACCGTATCTCGTCGCGGCGGCTGCGGTGGAGTCGCGCGCGTTTCCAACCATCCTGTACGACCCTTCCTCCGGTGCGGTTTGGGCTAACCGCTTTAGCCTGGATGGCAATCCAAACAGGGAAGCTGCATGGCCGGAACATTCCTTCGATTATGAGGACGAATCGTTACAGACTCATTCCGAAGACCTCACCTTTACGTTTGCCGATTTTCTGGCCCTGGACGAGCGGTTCAGCCGCCACTTCGCAATCGTTCCAAAAGCGGAATGGAACTCGGGCATGACTTCAGTGCCGAAAGCGCTCAGCGGCAATTCTTCGAATTCGACAAATCGGTTGCCGAACAGCATTCCTTCCATCACGGTTGTCGGCGCGCGTAACAATCTTGCCCGTGCCATTCTCGACCGACAGGCGCTCGAAGCAACGCGCCGGTGCGAAGAGCGTTGGCATACGCTACAGGAATTGGGCGGCATTCACAATTCATACGCGGAGCGTGCCGCAGCACACTTCGAGGAACAACTTGCCGCCGCCTTAGCCAAGGCCCAGGTTGCGCCGGCAAACGCCGCGCAAGCCACCGCTCAAACTCCGGCTTCTGTTGCACCACAATCCACGCCGATTGCAGCCGAGGAACCCGCAGCAGCGAAAGAAGTACGGGGCAACGATCCTTACATCGAAACGCCGCGCTGCACCAGTTGCAACGAGTGTACGCAGGTGAATAACAAGATGTTCGCCTACAACGATGAGAAGCAAGCCTATATTGCGGACGCGAACGCGGGAACCTATCGCCAATTAGTCGAGGCCGCGGAGGGATGCCAGGTCTCCATCATTCATCCCGGCAAGCCGAAGAATCCCAAGGAGCCGGGACTCGAAGACCTGATGAAGCGGGCCGAACCATTTATGTAAATGGTGTGGAGCATGCTTTAGCTTGCTCCTACGCAGAACTTCCCTGAACAGGGTTGGGTTGCTTTGTTATGCTTACCGAATACATCCAGGCGGCCATGCGGCACGCGAAATATGAGATATTTCCGAGCGATAATTCCTACTACGGTGAAATTCCGGAATGCAATGGCGTCTGGGCGAACGAAGATACTTTAGAAGAGTGTCGAGATGACCTGCGTTCAGCGCTCGAAGATTGGATAACGTTTAGCTTGGCGAAGCAACTTCCGATCCCAGAGATCGATGGCATTGCACTAACGATTCCCATTCGAGAAGAAGTCGAAGCTTAAAAATGCCTCCTTATGGACCAGTTCACCGGCGTGTGCTGGTGCAATCACTCAAGCGCGCGGGATTTACTGGGCCATATCCAGGATCCAACCACTCGATTATGTGGAAAGGCACAACGCTGGCCATTATTCCCAATCCGCATCGCGGAGATATTTCAGTTGATCTTTGGAAGAAAGTCCTCAAGCAAGCCCAAATTTCTCGCGAAGAGTGGGAAAAGCTCTAACCGAACTCCCCTGCGGAGCCACAATTGCCCTTTTTGTGTTGTGAGGCCCTGTCGCGACCGCGCCGGCCTCCTCTTGTGCGCCTGTAGCTACTCACAGCATGACAAAAACTAACGATTTTGCAATCAAACTCGCCAATGTCAATGGGACAGGTTCGGCGAGCGCCAACGGCCTGCTGATGCAGACCATTTTCCGCATGGGCATTCCTGTGGCCGGAAAAAATCTTTTTCCCTCCAATATTCAGGGACTTCCGACCTGGTACGAAATCCGCGTAAACCGCGAAGGCTACGGCGCCCGCGCGCTGGATTACGACCTAATGGTCGCTATGAATGGGCAAACGTATGCCAAGGACATTAAGGAAGTTCGTTCCGGTGGTTATGTGCTCTACGATTCCACCTGGCCCTTGCCATCGGAGCTGTACCGCGAGGATGTAACGTTCCTTGGCGTGCCGCTGGCAAAAATGCTGACGGAAACCGGCGCGGAAGCCCGCACGAAGATTCTGCTGAAGAATATCATGTATTCGGGATCGCTCGCGGCCCTGCTCGATCTCGATATGGAGATCGTGGAGGAACTCATTCGCGAATCGTACGGCAAGAAGCAGGCATTGCTCGATGCCAATCGCAAAGCGCTTCATGCGGGATATGAGTACGCGAGAGCAAACCTCACCTGCCCGCTCCCCTTCCGGTGCGAGCGGATGCAGGCAAATGACCATAAGATTCTGATCGACGGTAACACGGCCACGGCGCTCGGAGCTATTTATGCCGGTGCAACGGTCGCCGCATGGTATCCAATCACCCCGGCGACCTCTGTGATGGATAGCTTCAAGGCGTTTGCCGACCGTTTTAGAATCGATCCCGATACAAAGAAGAACAATTACGCATTTCTTCAGGCCGAGGACGAACTCGCCGCGATCGGAATGGTAATTGGCGCATCGTGGGCCGGGGCACGCTCGTTCACCTCGACCGCTGGGCCAGGCATTTCGCTCATGAGCGAGCTGCT
>JAKAIL010000264.1 GCA_021825235.1 Bacteroidota bacterium
AGTTATGGCGGAGTAAACGAGAAGGCCTGGAACACTCCCGTTCCCTGGACCGGAATCGACTTCGTCTGGTAGCAGCCTTCGTCAAATATCGTAAGCGTATCGTAATACGTAATTGGCTGCCGTGGACGGAATTGAAGCGTGATGGGTCCCTTCTCGCCGGGACTCAGCTTGTAGCTCTTCCCGCCTACAATCGTGAATACATCTCCCATTTTGAGGTAGGAATCTATCGCGCGCGGATCGACGCCACTATCAATGATCGTGACGGACTGCTGTGCCGTCTTGCCAATCGTAACATTGCCAAATGCTACCTGTGGCGAAAGGAAATCGACATCCACGGAATATCCACGCCCCGAAAGCGCCACCGATTTGACAATATCACAACCGTGGTACGTCGCATAAAAGGTCACCGTACCAGTTAAGGGGCCAGGCACGTCCGGGCGAAATCGTGCATACGTCGCCTGATACGCGGTTTTCGGCAAAAGCCGCAGCGGAAAAATAATACCGGCCCCAAAAAAGTTACCTTTGGGAGAATACACAATCGTATCGACAACGACCGTATCGCTGCCCAGCGAGCGATATTCGAAGCTTTGGGTTCCGCTGATAAAGCCGGGGCATACTTCGCCAAATTGCATCGAATCGAGCCGCGTTTTCCCGTCCGTTTGAAGAATGCCAAGCACATCCTGCACGCGACCGGTAATTGGTATCACGCCGCTGCCGGGGCATAACTCATCGCTATTGACGCGGAGCGTATCCAGAAACGTGTGTGAAGAATCCAGCATATTCATCTGCACGGTAAGCGATATACATCCCCCTGGTGCAAGAACTTTTGGGAACGTGATGCCCGGAGTGCTCAATGCAAAGTGGTTACTATCGAGCGTGATATTGTAGATGGTAACCGTGGTTGGTCCCGGATTGCAAATGGTAAGCGTTTTCGACGAGGTCGTCGTACTCTGGCAGCCGACATAGAGCGTGTCGAGATCGAGTCGGTCCAGTGAATAATTAAGTTCCGTAACCCGCTGAACATTTAAGGGAATATACAGCGGGTCACCACAGCTATTCGCGTTCAAGACATAAATCCCGGCCGTCAGCGGCCCGATTAAATCCGTATGCAAGTGGACCGTAAACGACTGCGGAACACCCTGTGTAAGGCTCAGTGAATTTTTCGATAGCTTATACAGTCCCGCATACGGTCCATATAATCCGAACCATACATTATCGCCACAGAGCGAGGTATCGGTAAGAGAAATCGTAAAATCGGTATCCTGCGTGCAGGTAAGTTTCGCCGAAATACTCGCTGGTTGTGCGGAATACGTGAGCGGGATGGACCGGTGGCTCGAGTCGCAGGCAGCGCCGCTGCGCAGCAGACCAAAATGATCGTGACCCGTGGCGTCGCACAGCACCTGGTTCGACGGTGACTCATTGCAGCGATAATACAATTCCAGTCCCGGTTCGTTGCCATTGAGCGCAATTAAACGCTGGCACGCTATCTCCTGCGCGGAAAGCGCCCGGTTCCAGAGGCGCACTTCGTCAATCTGCCCTAAGAACGTTCTGTGCAAAGCAGTATCATCGTAGAGGGCGTTACAGCTTCCAATCTGCACCGGGAGCGCCTTATCTTCCGGCGGATGGAGCTTGGTTTCAGGATACAATGGATTGGTCGCAGTCGCTTGAAGCACACCGTCAATAAAAATTCGTGCTGCCGTGGACCTCGCATCCCACACTGCCGCTACATGATGCCAACCCGCATAGAGATTCGGCACATCGGCAACTGCTACGGTATTATCGCTATCGCCTTTATAGGAATTATCTTTGGAAAGCGCAAAATATATTTTCGTGTCCTGAATATAGAGGACCCATTGATCGTTATTATCTTTGTTAGGCCCCCAAAGCCCGGCAATGTATTGGATTTTTCCAGGCTGTGGCTCAGGTGCGATCCAGGCTTCGAAGGTTATGGCCGTATCGAAATTATCGAGCGCATACGAGGTATCGACATCCACATATTGCGCTCCTTTGCCAGAGGTAACCGAAATGGTAATGGCATTGCCAATGCACTCCTTATTTTTATCGCAGCTTGCAGGATACTGAGCGTATGCCGGTAACGAATACCGACTGACGAGTAACAAAGAAACGATAGCGAATGCCAAAGCGAATCTCCGGCTTCGCAATTCCCCAAGCGACCGATGCTGCTTGCGGCAAGACACTTCCCTGCGCGTGTTGCTCACGATTACTTAATTACTTCCACCAATTTCGAAATACTTCCACCGCTCGTTCTCATAACGAGCAGGTACGCGCCGGATGGAAGTTCCGTCGAGAATGGAATGGAATAGCTCCCGGCATGATAGATTCGTGCGATTGGGGCGTTGGTACGGCCATCCATGGAGACCATATTGATTTCCGTATATCCCTCATTGGGAACCTGAACCGAAAGTATCGCACTCGAAGCCATCGGATTCGGATAAATCGAAAGTGACGGCTGAACTATCGTCTTACCGGCAGAAACGCCTGCCGTTTTAATCAGTCCTACGAGGGAATTCGGCAGATCGTTCTGATTTTCCAGCACGGTCTGGGCATCCGGGAGTGCCATCCCGAACCAATCGGTCAGCAGTGTTTCATAGACAGCGCGAAAATCATATTCGACCGTGAGGTCGCCGTTGGAGTCGAGATTTACAAGATCCGGCGGATGACCAAAAACACCTCCATTAACCTGCGTACCAAATACGAATTGCACCGATGCTGCACCGTGATCGGTTCCATTGCTGTTGTTATCGTGCGGTCGTCGGCCAAACTCGCTGACCGTAAAACCGAGTACACGATCGGAAACTTTAATGCCCTGATCGTCGAGCTGCAACATATCGTATTGAAACTGTGCCACCGCATCGGCAAGCTGGCCCAGCAAATTGGTCTGTGCGCCGCCGCCGGTCCCATCGGGCGTGGCCTGCTGGACGTGCGTATCGAAGCCACCCATGCCGACGACATACACTCTCGTATTCAGCCCCCCGGCAATCAAGGCAGCGACCGAGGCCATTTGCTGGCCCATCGTATCGCTCCCATAATTCCCTTTCAGGAGTGCTTTGCCGGAGGTGTATGCATCCTTTACACGCCCGGCATACGCATTAGAGCGTGTAGCAATATCCTGGACGAAGGCATACTCGGTAGCATATCGGGTTCCGGTGGCATTGGCGTCCATGGTATCGCCGGTGGCACTAAGTCCGCCTGCTTGCAGGCTCGGATTCGCAACTTCAATGCCCATGCGGCCTTTGTCGCTCGTGAGCGCAAGCGAGAAGCCGCCAAAATTTATTGCAAGCGGATCGGTGGGAAGCTGTGCGGGGAAATTCGGATATTGCTGCTCCAAGAACCTTCCCAGCCAGCCGGTACCAAGCACATCGTTGGGGTTGCTATCGTTAAGTCCCGAAAGCCAGATGTCGGTGGAGCGGAAATGCGAAAGGTTGGGAGGCGTGTACCCAATGCCGCGAACGATGGCCAGTTGCCCTTCATCGAACAGGCTCGCGAACCCTCCTTTGTCGCCATAGGCCAATCCCGGATTCATATAGAACCCATCCGGTCCGCCACGATTGATGAGAGAACTCTTTTGGATTCCGATATTTGGACGCAAGGTATAATAATTGGGATCGTCGGCCGGGACGATGGTATTCAGCCCGTCATTGCCGCCAAACAGCTGAATCAGAATCAGGATCTTATCATTGACATCGAGCGGGCTCATCTGCGCCAGCAGCTTGAGTGGCGAAGCAGGACGGGCCATTACGTTGCCCAGCACGACCGGCGTCAGTGCGGCTGAGGCTAAGGACGACTTAAGAAAGGTGCGGCGTTTCATAAACCTGGATTACGCTGATTATGGCTGATTTAAACTGGATTACGCTGATTAAAGCTGATTTCACTGAATAAGTAAGTCCATCCTTACCAAGAAACCTGATCATCCGCGTAATGGAGGTTTAACATAGTTCAAAATCGGGAAGCGAAACGATATAATTCAGAAGATCGCGAATATTCGCGGCGGCGGTGGATGGACTGGTATTCAGAATGGAAGCCCATTCGTATGTTTGTGTCGTTCCCGCCAGTTTCTGCGCAAACGTCGTTGCACGGTCTGTGGAAAGCGGCCGGGGAAGCAGAAGCTGGCCGATTGCAGTAGAAAGCGCATTGACATCCGTGTAATTTGGGAACTGCTCTACGAAGGAGATGGCGGCGGTATCGTCCATCATTTGAATGGCGGCGCCCGCTTCCGTTCCGCGCGTGGGATACGTATTCGTCGTAATCCAATCGTGGTAACCCGGCCATCCGGAAACATTCGGCGGCTGGAAGAACTGCTCATCGATCCCCGTCATGTTACCATCGACGGAAAAAGCCGGGGCCAACTGCCGGGCCATTCCGATCACATATTCTGCCGGTGTCTTGATCTGGCAGCCGATATTCATGTTATCGAAAAAATGCTCGCTCTTGAGCAGCGCGCTAACCACCGGGGCAATCTCCCAATTGTTCGATTGAAACAGCGTGGCCATCGCCGAAATCACCGATTGCTCGGTGCTGTCGCTCGTCGCCGTATCCGGATCGCTATAGACGAAAAACTGGTAAAGCTTGGTCGATATAAACGTCGCAATGGAACTCGCCGTATTCTCGAAGAGCACGTCTATCATCCGATAGATTTCATTCTGCTTTACGAGATATTCCGTATTCGTCGTTACATCGATCGCTGGGAAATCCGTCTCGAAATAGGTTTTGTCACCGGTATCGTGCTGCGTGGGATCGAACCAGGTATTGAAGATCCCATTGGGTGCGGGATCGTCCGTGTATTGCCCCACACGCCAGCCGGTAAGAATGCGAGCTCCGGCATGAATATCTGCCTCGGTATAACCGCCGCCCAGCCCGCAGGTATAGAGTTCCATCAGTTCCCGGGCATAATTTTCATTGGCGGCGCCCACGCTATTCTCGTTCCCGCCGAGATACACGAGCATCGCGCCATCGAGTGTGACCGCTTTTACCAGATCGG
>JAKAIL010000030.1 GCA_021825235.1 Bacteroidota bacterium
TTGCGGTGCTTGACTTCTTTACAATAACATAGCGTACCATTGGTATTAGCGAACAGAATAAAGCGAATTGAACATGGACGATTATGCGAGTGCAACAAAATCAATCGGTAGCGGCTGACGCCGCTCTGGGGGCAGTTCACGGCCGAACCGCTGTTGGGATAATTTCGAACAGACCATGCTGAAACTTCGTTCACTATCGAGTATGCGGAAGAGGCCCCTCCTAAAGAAGGATGGGTACTGCCAGAAAATCTTCTGGCGCGATATTTTCTCCAGATTTCATAAGAGGCGCACTATGTCAACCACCTTCAAGACCACGATCTCGGATATACTCACAAAACCTGCCGCCCGGCTCGCCCAGGCACGCGGGCTGCATTTGCTACGCATTCAGGTTCGCGGCACCGAAAGCGCGCCCGTAATAGAAGTCCTGCTCGACGGTAACCGCGCCATCACCATCGACGACTGCGAAACGGTCAGCAAAGAGATGAGTTCGGAAATTGACAGCGTGAAGCTCGTCAAAGGAAATTACCGGCTCGACGTCATGTCCCCCGGATTAGAAGAACCACTTGTCGAGGACTGGCAGTTCGAGCGTAGCCTCGGTCGCTTGGTTGAGGCGCAGTATCGCGAAGATGCCGAGCACCATACGGTCCATGGTCATCTTCGAACGTACACCGAAAAGGAAATTGCCATTGAACCCGTCCACGTCAAAAAGCCGAAAATCCTCAAACCAAATCGCGTCACGACCGACAGCGGACCTATCGCCTTTGAAAAAGATGAGCAGCTCTATGATGAACCGGTGGAATTAGTGAGGATTGACCGCAAACATTTGGTTAAGGTCATTGCTCAGCCGGAGTTTGCATAATTCGTGATTCAAAAGCAAATTTGTGCGGCCGCTCATCATTTCTCTCGTAATTTTGCACGTGCCTAAACACACAAGGAGCATTTTATCAAACGGTTAGCGGTATTTGCCTCGGGCTTCGGCTCGAATTTGGCGCACATTCATCAGGAGATTGCAGAAGGCAAGCTGCCCGGTGCCGAAATAGCGCTCGTCCTCTCGAATAACTCCCAATCGGGCGCGCTGGAGTATGCCCGGAAGCACGGGCTGCCGGAGAGGCACCTTTCCCTGGCCTCCTCGCAGGGCAATGCTGTTCGGTTTCACAGGGACTTAATGGACTTAATGGACAATAAGGCCATTGATATTATCGCACTCGCGGGATACCTAAAGAAATTGCCGGATGCCTTCGTTGATCGCTTCAACAATAGAATCGTAAACGTTCACCCGGCGCTCCTTCCTTCCTTCGGCGGGAGTGCGATGTACGGAATGCGCGTTCATGAGGCTGTGCTCGAACGCGGATGCAAAGTAAGCGGAGCGACCGTGCATTTTGTCACTATGGATTATGACGCCGGGCCAATCATTCTCCAGAAATGCTGTCCGGTGCAGGAAGACGACTCACCGGAATCACTCCAGCGGCGCGTCCGTAAAATCGAATTTGAACTATTCCCGAAGGCCATCGGACTGCTGGCAGAGGATAAACTGATCGTAAAAAACAACCGCGTACATATTCTTCCTTAATGGCCACACAAACCCAATCGGAACCATCCGTTGCAATCGACAAACTTCCCGTTCGCCGCGCGCTCATCAGCGTTTACAACAAAACCGGCCTGGACCTGCTGGCACTGGCGCTGGCCGAACGCGGCGTGGAAATCCTTTCCACTGGGGGCACGGAAAAATATCTCAAGGGCCTCGGCCTAAACGTTACCAGCATCCGCGAGTTTACCGATTCGCCGGAAATTTTCGAGGGACGGCTGAAAACGCTCCATCCAAAAGTTCACGGCGGGCTTCTCTTCAAACGCAATGTTCAATCTCACCTTCGAGAAGCTGAACAAAATGATATTTTACCGATTGATCTTCTGATTGTCAATCTCTACCCTTTCGAAGAAACGGTTGCCCGCTCCGGCGCTACCGAAGCGGAAATCATCGAGCAAATCGATATTGGCGGGCCAGCCATGTTGCGCAGCGCGGCAAAAAACTTCCAGGCGGTCGCGCTGCTAACGGCGCCGGACCAGTATGGACGTTTTCTGGAAGAGATGGACTCGCTGGATGGCAACACGAGCCTTGCATCCCGAAAAACCTTAGCGAAGGAGGGCTTTGCGCTGGTTGCTCATTACGACCGGGCCATTGCCAATTATTTCGAGCGTGTTCCTTCCAATGGAACCTCGCACCTAAGCGATCGGCTGGAAATTTCGCTCCCGATGATTCAGTCGCTGCGCTATGGGGAAAATCCGCACCAGAGTGCGGCGCTGTATGGCGAAGATTTCCCGAAGATTTGCACCCAGCTCTGGGGAAAGGAACTTTCCTATAATAATATTCTCGATACCTCCGCCGCGCTCGGCCTTATTGCCGAGTTTCTGGATGCGCCGCATGACGTTGCCGCCATCATAAAGCATACGAACCCCTGCGGCGTTGCCGAAGGTTCGAGTCCGCTCGATGCGTTCAACCGCGCCTTCACCACCGATCCGGAAAGCCCGTTTGGAGGAATTATTATTACGAACTCCACCATTGATGCGCCCTTCGCGGAGCGTTTAAATCAATTTTTCAGCGAAGTGATTCTTGCTCCGGAATACGAGGAGAATGCAGTAGAATTGCTCCGAAAGAAGAAGGACCGACGCTTGCTAACTTATAGTCCAACCAAACTCCGAGAAGGGCTTACCAACTTGTGCGAACTGCGGTCCGTTATTGGTGGCGTGCTTTCCGAGACGAGTGACACAGAATTTGCGACCAATTCCCTGTTTACTTCTGTTACATCACATTCGATAGATGATATCGCACGCCTGGGACTTGGGTTCGCAATGAAGATTGCGAAGCATTTGAAATCGAATGCTATTGCGTTCTGCGGAGTCGAAGACGGCTATTTTCGAACGCTGGGCTTGGGCGCCGGACAGACCTCGCGAGTGGAAGCAACGCGCATTGCCATTGACCATGCCCATCGGTATGGGCTGTCACTTAATGGCTCCTTCGTCGCCAGCGATGCGTTTTATCCTTTTGCGGATAGTATGCTCGAAGCAGCGAACGCCGGGGCGATTGCGGTCATTGAGCCGGGTGGATCAGTCCGCGATAACGAAGTAATCCAAACTGCCGAAGAGCATGGTATTGCACTTGTCATGACCGGCGTTCGACATTTCAGACATTGAACGCGATTCGTCGCAAACTTTAGCCACTTAAGACTTAGCACTTTAGCACTCAGCACTTACCACATGCTCAGTTTATTCAGCGCAGATATTGCGGTCGATCTTGGTACGGCCAATACGCTCATCTATATGAAGGGCAAGGGCATCGTCTTGAACGAGCCTTCCATCGTCGCCTTCGATTCGACCACCAAGAAGATTGTCGCCATTGGCCGCGAGGCACAGGCCATGGTCGGCCGCACGCACCGAGATATTCAAACCATTCGACCGATGAAGGACGGCGTGATCGCCGATTTCGAGATCGCCGAAGGAATGCTTCGGGCGCTCATCAAGAAAGTTCACCCCTCGTGGCTCCCGTCGCGCCGCATCGTAATTAGCGTTCCATCCGGAATTACGGAAGTGGAAAAGCGCGCCGTGCGCGATTCTGCCGAACATGCCGGCGCGAAAGAAGTACACCTCATCGCCGAGCCGATGGCGGCAGCCATTGGTATTGGCCTCGATGTCGAAGCGCCCGTCGGTAATATCATCATCGATATTGGCGGTGGCACGACGGAAATTGCCGTTATCGCGCTCTCCGGTATTGTAAATCAAGAGTCCATCCGCGTGGCAGGTGACGAGCTGACGATGGCCGTCATGCAATTTTTCAAGCGGAACTATAACATTTTGATTGGCGAACGAACGGCGGAACTAATCAAATGCCAGGTCGGCAGTGCGATGCCACTTGAAGAAGAACTGATGGTGGAAGTGAAGGGCCGCGACCTGGTGGCCGGCATTCCGAAAACAATCGAAGTAAGTTCCATCGAAGTGCGCGAAGCACTGGCCGATCCCGTGAATCAAATCGTGGAAGCCGTGAAAGTGAGCCTGGAGCGCACCCCACCGGAACTTTCGGCCGATATTCTGGACCGGGGCATGATGCTCTCCGGCGGCGGCGCGCTCCTCAAAGGCCTGGACGAGCGGCTCCGGCTCGAAACCAACCTGCCCGTTCACGTGGCGGATGATCCGCTAACGGCCGTGGTCCGTGGCACCGGTAAAGTGCTCGAAAATCTATCGCAGTTTATGAAGGTGCTTATCAAGAGCAGACGGTATTAATGGTCTGAACCTGGATGTGGGCGGATTTCTGAGATTAATGAAATTTTTAATGAGATGATTTTCGAAGTTATTAACGTCATTGATGCTATGCCAGTAAATTTGCAATTTGACCGAAAGGAGTTCCTTCATCGGCAGTAACGTTCGTAAGGCACTATCAATGTTTCGTATGCCATCATCCCATTAATCTCAGAAATCCCCCAAATCCAGCTATGCCAGCGAATCTGCAATTTGACCGGACAGCTTTACTTCATCTAAAGTATATAAGTCACTATCAAGGTTTCGTATGCCATCATCCCATTAATCTCAGAAATCTCCCCAAATCCAGGTTCTGAAATTGTGCGACGCTTCTTCGACATCCTCATCGCATTCAAAGAGTACGTAGCGCTGACGTTCTTCGTCGCCGCGTCGCTTACGATGATTGCTGTTTCGCGGACGACCGATGTCATGCCGCTACGCGCCTTCGCCACAGGGCTCGTCGGTGCAATACAATCCACCTACGCCTGGATTCCGAATCCCATTGCCCTGAGCGAGGAGAACAAGGAACTCGAATCGAAGTCCATCGAACTGGCCGCCGAAGTCGGGCGCCTGCGCCGCGCGGAAGTCGAAAATCGCGAACTACGCAGGCTGCTTGGCATCGCCCCGCACCCGGAGTGGAAATTACGAGCCGCCTCGGTGGTTGGCAAAACGACGACCTTCCAGCGCAATATGCTTACCATCAACCTTGGCTCGAAGGACAGTATCGTCCCAGGCATGGCGGTGATTACCGATGCAGGATTGGTAGGCCGAATATACGCCACCAGCCAGAATTTCGCGCTCGTGCAAATGCTGTACAATACCGATCTGCGCATTGCCGCAAAAATTGCGCGAACGCGGGTGGAGGGAATTATTACCTGGGAAGGTGGCCCGAACCTCGTTATGCGGGATGTTCCCAAAGCGCTGAGCGTGCAACTCGGAGATCTTATCGTTACGAGTGAATATTCGTCGTTCTTCTCCGCCGACATTCCCATTGGAACGATAGACAGCATTACTCCGGAAGCGAATTCGTTGTTCCGGCGCGTGATGGTCTCCCCCGCCGTCGATTTTTATCGCGTCGAGCATGTTTATGTCGTTGTGAAGGATATTGCAAGAGAACGCGAAAAGCTCACGCTGGAAACACAGGGACAAGCCGAAGAGAAAGGTCAGGCCCGGTAACCCCCGATGCGATATCTTAGCTACATCGGAATCGGCATCCTGATCATCATCGTTCAGGTGCTCGTTGGCCGCTTTCTTTCGATTGCCGGCGTCTCGCCGGATTTCCTGCTCATCTTTCTTGTGTGGCTCACCATGCGCGAAGGCCAGCTTGCCGGTGAAATCGGCGGCTTCGTGCTGGGGCTTGTACTCGATATTGTATCCAGCAGCATTTTAGGCGCGCAGGCACTCTCGAAAACGGCGGCATGCTTTGCCATTGGTTATTTCTTCAACCGCGAACGCGTCGAGCAAAATATCCGCAACTGGCCATTCCTCGTGCTCACGCTGCTCGCGGCGGTCATCAATAACTTCCTCTATTATTTCCTCATCACGCGCGGTTCCCAAATCTCGTTCGGCGATTTTGCCTTCCGCTATGGCGCGGTCGGAGCACTGTACACCGTGTTTATTGCCATCTTCCCGCTATTGTATTGGTCACGAAAAAGAACGTATTAAGGTCGAACCTGGATTGGGGGACATTTTAGCGACTCAAGCGATGAATTTCATTCGGTTCCTTAGCGTTTCCTACCGTTCAATTTCGCGTATCTTGAAGAAACAATTTCAAGATCCTGCGATAGCTTGAACTTAGTATCTCCGTAATCTCAAAAATCTCCCAAAATCCAGGTTCAGACAGTGGGCAAACTCGTTTTACTTCGCCACGGCGAATCGCAATGGAATCTCGAAAACCGCTTCACCGGCTGGGTGGACGTACCGCTCACGGATAAAGGCCGCGAAGAAGCACGGCACGCCGGCATGCTCATCAGGGATATTCCTTTCGATCAAGCCTTCACTTCCGTGCTCATTCGCGCGATCGAATCGCTGGAAATCGCGCTGGCCGCCGCGGGGCAGTTGAAAGTGCCGGTTGAAAAGGACGCAGCGCTCAATGAACGCATGTATGGCGATCTGCAGGGACTCAACAAAGCCGAGACCGCTAAGAAATTTGGTGAAGAGCAGGTCCATATCTGGAGACGGAGCTACGACGTTCGACCACCCAACGGCGAAAGCCTGAAAGACACCGCCGCGCGAACACTTCCCTATTTTCGTTCTAAAATATTACCACTGTCCACCGCCGGGAAAAATGTATTCGTCTGCGCGCATGGCAATTCCCTCCGGTCTATCGTCATGGAATTAGACCAGCTAACCAAAGAAGAAGTGCTGGAACTAAATATTGCGACCGGCGTGCCGATCGTCTATGAAATAGGCATGAAAGGCGAAGTTACAAACAAGAAAATCATTACTGGGTAGATAGCCGACTCCGTTACGTCCTTCGCGCCCCTTTCTCTCCTTGTTCCGGCAGCCGAAAGAGTAACCGGAAACTTTTGCCGGCATTCCGGCGTACTTTCCCCGCTCATTGGGCGCCGTAGCCAAGTGGTAAGGCAGAGCTCTGCAAAAGCTCCATTCCCCGGTTCAAATCCGGGCGGCGCCTCGATTCAGCCCCGTAAAAATTTCGCTATTGCCCTATTCCTCTCCGCACGCAGGCGGAATTTTCGGGCTAACCGTGCTATATCCCCGTTGCGCGCTTGCGAAAGCCATTTCTCAGAAAGTCCGGCCGCTTTGGTTTAGATGTCTCCATAATTTTTCGTGCGGTAATAAATTCTTACGATTTCATTTTCTAGTCTTCGGTTTTCTCGCCTCCTTTTCGCCGTTGTTCGGGGTTGGAACACATTTTATCTATCCGTTAACGGTGATTCGAATGTTGCAATCAATGATTCGCGAATATATTTCGGAGCAAGTATCGAACAGTAGGCTGGCATTTCCGAACCCATGATTGCCACTGCCACTCACAATAGAACTCCCCTGAAATGGAAACTAACGATGTCGGATGGAAACTTCCCGGTCCGCCACCGCTCGATCCCCTGATTGAAGCGGCGATGCTCGGCGTGACCAAGGCACTCACGTCCATCGGGCGGGGATTTGTTTGCCTGGATTCGCATTTCCGCATCGTTCATGCCTCCGATTTGGTGGACCGGTTGCTCCGGCGCGGTATTTCGAAAGAGCTGCCCGGACATGGGATTGAAGAACTTTTTGGAAGCGAGCTGTTCGGGCCGGAAGGGTCGTTACGACGAGCTCTGGCCGCAGGAGAACGCCGGGAAGGCTGGCGAGCGACACTCCGCTTCGGCGGTGCTGAGCCAAGCCTCGTATCGCTGACAGCCGCACCGCTGACCCCCCTCAATCCCGCTGCAAGCGGGGGTATTGAGGGGGGAACGTGTGATCCAAGGATGGCCTATATCGTCGTGTTACGGCCTGCGGAAGCAGAGGAAGTCCCCGACGCGAGCGGACCGACTTTCTTCTCCGGTGCGATTGCCAGTTCCCCAGCAATGCTCCAAATCTTTCGCCTGATTGAAAATCTGCGGCACACCGATGCAACCGTGTTAATTACCGGTGAGAGTGGAACCGGTAAAGAGGTGGTCGCGCGGGCGATTCACCAGCATTCCGCCCGCAGTAAGGGGCGGTTTGTCGCGGTCAACTGTGGGGCGCTTCCGGACGAACTGTTGGAAAGCGAATTATTTGGCCATGCGCGGGGTGCCTTCACTGGCGCCAGCCGCGATCGAAAGGGAAGGTTCGAGCTTGCCGCACAAGGGACTTTGTTTCTCGACGAGATCGGAGATTTGCCGCTCCGCCTGCAAGTCAAGTTGCTCCGCGTGCTGCAGGAACGGATGTTCGAGCGGGTCGGCGAGAGCGAGTCGCGCATGAGCGATGCCCGAATCATCGCAGCAACGAACGTGGACCTTCGCCGAGCGCTGGCCCAGGGAACGCTGCGGGAAGATTTGTATTATCGCCTGCGCGTCGTCCCCATCGAGATTCCGCCGCTTCGGAGCCGGCGCGAGGATGTCGAACCGCTGGCGGTCCACCTCCTGGCGCGGGCCGCCGACCAGCACGGGTTGGTAAAACGCCTTTCGCCACAAGCAGTCCGCGCGCTCCTGGACTACGGCTGGCCGGGAAACATTCGGGAACTGGCCAATGCGATCGAGTACGCGGTGGCCGTCTCCGACAAGGAGACCATTCTGCCAGAAGATCTTCCGGCCGAGATTCTGAATGCAGCCCCCACGACGGCGGACGGTACTTCCGGTTCTGAACTGCATGTTGGCGGCGACCCCAATGCTATCACAAGAGAGCGGCTTCGCTGCGCCCTTGAAGCAAACCACTGGCGGCGCGAAGCAACGGCCCGCTCGCTTGGTCTCAGCCGCACCACGCTATGGCGGCTGATTCGGGAATACGCGTTGTTGAAACAAAACGTTTAAGTTCCGGACGTTTTGTTTCAACATGCTGTCGGCACCGTATCCGCGAAACGGCGAAATTGCGCTCCGTTCCGCACTTTTGGAGTTGGAACAGCCCTTGCCATCTCATCCGTAAACATAAACAACCTCCCATGACAACAGAACAACTCAAAGGCTTAAAAGCCGATCAAATCATCGACGCTCGCGGCACGGCATGCCCCGGCCCGCTCCTGGAAGCCAAACGCAGCATCAGCAAGATCGCCCGAGGTGGCACAATGGAAGTGCTCTCCTCCGACGAAGGCACCAACACGGACATCCCGATGTGGTGCAAAAAGACAGGTCACGAGCATCTCGGTACGCTCGCGGATGCCGGGTATTGGCATGTGTTCGTCCGCCGGACCAAATAGAGAGGCTATACCATGCCGGAGGCACACATCGCGCGAACAGGTCCGCGCATCTTGGTCTTTTCCACGAATCCCATCAGCGATCCTGGGATCGATTTAGTCGGCAGTGCCCACATGCGCTACCAGCCGGGAGTGGTAACGATTCCGGTGCCCTGTTCGAGTGGCATCCGACCCAGTTGGCTGCTACATGCGATCGAGGCCGGCTTCGATGGAGTCTTCATTGCCGCCGATGGCGGGGATTGTGCCTTCGTCCCGGACTGCACAACCCGAACCGCGAAAATTGTCGATACTGCGCAAAAGTTACTTACGGAGCACGGGCATGACCCACAGCGTATTAAAATGGCCGCCATCTGCTCCGTCTGTGCAGAGCCCTTCGTCAATCACATGGAAAAGTTTAGTGCAGCGCTGGAGGCGCTTGAGGTATGAACTATGACGCGCTCGTGATTGGCGGCGGCATCGCCGGCATGGAATCCGCCTTGAACCTGGGCGACATGGGGTTCAAGGTCGCGCTTGTTGAGAAAGAGCCCTCGATCGGTGGCAGGATGATCTTACTTAGCAAGGTCTTCCCAACGCTTGACTGCGCCAGTTGCATCTCAACGCCAAAAATGGCGGGAACTTCCCATCATCCGAACGTCACAATGATGGTCCACAGCGAAGTGGAGACCGTTGCCCGGCGCGAGGACGGTCGTTTTACCGCCCGGGTCGTGAACCACACCAACTATGTTGACCCCGCAGCTTGTACCGGCTGCGGTGAGTGCGAATTAGTCTGTTCGGTAGCGTCGCCGGACCAATACAATGCAGAACTGGTGCTGAGGCACGCGGCGCACATACCGTTCCCACAGGCCGTTCCGAAAAAAGCGGTGATCGAGCGTGCTGGCACCTCTCCGTGCAGCTTTGCGTGTCCCGCCGGCGTAAAATCGCATGGATACGTCTCGCTGGTGCGCGCCGGTCGATATGAAGAGGCCTTTGCGCTGCATTTGGAAGATGCACCCCTGGTGGGAACTCTGAGCCGTGCCTGCTATGCCCCCTGTGAAAGCGCCTGCACCCGCGGCCAATTGGAAGGACCGCTGTCCATTCGCGGGGTGAAACGGTTCATGGCGGACCGCTACTACGAGGCCCACCCGGAACCAGAATATGGGCCGGTCGAAAATCGTTCGGGCAAGAGCGTAGCCGTGGTCGGGTCAGGACCTTCCGGCCTTTCAGCGGCCTATTTTCTGGCAAAGGAAGGCCACAATGTAACTATTTTTGAGGCGGAAGCCGCTCCCGGCGGAATGCTCCGCTACGGAATTCCCGCCTACCGCCTGCCGCGCGAAGTGCTAGACCGCGATATCAAGAACGTCACCGCGCTCGGCGTCACCATCAAGCTGAACCAGCGCATCGATTCCGTAAAGAGTCTGCTGAAGAGCGGATTCAGTGCGGTCTTTCTTTCCGTCGGCACCCGTGAAACTCCGAAACTCAAAGTGCCAGGCGAGGACATGCCCAGCGTCATGGGTTGCATGGATTTTCTGGCCGCTGCCAATACGGGACGCATGGCTTTTCCGAAGGGGCAGTCGGTAGTCGTGATCGGTGGCGGGAACTCTGCCATCGACGGCGCGCGCATGGCGCTCCGGCTGGGCGCTGCCAGGGTTACCATGCTCTTTCCCCACACGCGCGGGGAGATGCCGGCCCATGGCTGGGAGGTGGAAGCTGCGCTTGAGGAAGGAATTGAGCTCCTGGAACTTCGTGCTCCAGTCGAGTTCCGTGGCGCGAATGGCCGGCTGGAACGCATCGAGCTCCAGGAAGCGCATTTGAGCGAACCTGATCGAGACGGGCGGCGAACGGTTGTAACGGTGCCCGGCTCCGTGGCACCGATTCGGGCGGACCTGGCGATTGTAGCAATTGGACTTGCTCCGAGTACGGCGCTGTTTGGCAAGGAACTTCCGTTCCGCAAGAACGGGGTATTTCAGGTCAACGAGCGCACCCTCGAAACCTCCATTCCCGGAGTGTTCGCCGGAGGCGATGCCGTCACGGGTCCTTCGATGATCGTCCAGGCCATCGGCCAGGGCCACCGAGCTGCGTTCTACATCGATCACTATCTGAAGGGCCGTGACCTTTCACAGCAGGTCTTTAATGATCGGTTGCCCCTTGTGGATAAGGACAAGGTGCTGGAACGTGAGCGGGGCGTTACGCTTCGTCCGCGAAGTTCCCTGCGGGAACTGGCTCCCACCGAGCGGGTGCGCGACATCATCGAAATCGAGCAAGGCTTCACCGAAGCCGAGGCTCGCGCCGAGGCCGCTCGCTGCCTGGACTGCGGGGTGTGCTCAGAATGTCACGAATGCGTCAACACCTGTCCGGCGGATGCTATCGACTTGAGCCTCCGCGACCGCGAAATCGAGGTGGATGTGGGCGCCGTCGTTGTTGCCAGCGGCTTCAAGCTCTTCGATGCCCGCGCCAAGAAAGGTTACGGCTATGGCCAATTTCCCAACGTGATCGACGCGATGCAGATGGACCGCATTATCGCGCCAACGCGCCCGTATAATGCGGTGGTTCGACCCGGAGACGGAAAGGTTCCGGATAACATTGCCTACGTGCTCTGTACCGGCTCTCGTGATTGCAGCCTCGATAACAGCCTCTGCTCGCGCGTTTGCTGCATGTACTCGCTCAAGCAGTCACAATTGATTATGGGTGCAGTGCCATTGGCCGATATCACCGTTTACTACATCGATATTCGCGCGTTCGGCAAAGGCTACGAGGAATTTTTCCAACAGGCGCGGGACATGGGTGTATCGTTCGTGAAAGGGAAAGTGGGTCTGATCGAAGAGGTAGAGAACGGCAACCTGCGCGTAACGTACGAAGATATTGAAGGCGGCGGCGGGCGGCGGCAAGCGACTCACGACTTGGTTGTTCTGTCCGTGGGCCTTCTTGCCAACCCCGTGCCGCCTGCGATGTTTGGCGGCAAGCTCGAATTCGATCCTTATTCCTACGTTCGCGAGCCTTTGGAAGATACGGAGCCGGGCCGGACTAACCTCCCGGGCGTCTTCGTCGCCGGCACGGCCACGGGTATTCGCGATATTCCCGACACGATCCTGCATGCTGGCGCCGCCGCCGCACAGGCGGCAGCATACCTCCACTCTTTAAGGAGCCACAAACCATGAGTGAACCCCGTAAGATCGGCGTGTTTATCTGCCACTGCGGCGGCAACATATCGGACTATGTGGACGTGGAAGCCGTCCGTGCGACGGTCGAGCAGGAACCCGATGTCGCACTGGCACGAACGACGATGTTCGCCTGCTCCGATGCCTCGCAGCAGGAAATGATCGAAGCAATTCACAAGGAAGGGCTGGATGGAATGGTCGTGGCCTCCTGCTCACCGAAGCTTCACCTCTATACGTTCCGCGGCGTGGCGGACCGCGCGGAACTTAATCCGTACCGGTATGTGCAGGCCAATGTGCGCGAACAATGCTCCTGGAGTCATCGCGAGGACCGCGCGGGCGCAACCCAAAAGGCCACCGCGATAGTGCGCGCGGGTATCGCCAAGGCCGCAGCCAGCGAATCGCTCGAAAACTTTCGGGTGGAGACGCTGCCGGCGGTCCTCGTTATCGGTGCTGGAGTAGCTGGCATGCGCGCTGCTATTTCGCTGGCAGATCTTGGATTGGCTGTTCACCTCATCGAACGGGCCGAGCATCCGGGAGGCAACCTTCGAACCTTCGGCGCGACCTTCCCAAATAACCGGTCGGGTTCCGAACTGATCCAGACGCTTCTCGAAGAGATCCAGCAGCGCGAAACGATCACGCTTTACACCGGCGCAGAGGTCATTGAACGTAGTGGGAGTGCCGGGACATTTCGCGTTACCGTACGCCTCTCGAACGCCGAAACCATTACCGTTCCCGTGGGCGCGGTAATCGTAGCGACGGGCTTCGATAGCTACACGCCAGCCGAAGGCGAATACGGCTACGGCTTGCCCGGGGTCGTGACGCTTCCGGAATTTCGCCGCATCCTCGATGAATCGAACGCCGATGGCCAGTCATCCGCCGGGCCGATAACGGTGGGCGGGCGCCCGATCAAGACCATCGCGTATATCTATTGCGTCGGCAGCCGCGAAGCGGAGGACGAGAACCGTACCTATTGCAGCCGCTATTGCTGCACGGCGACGGTCCACACGGCCTTGCTGGTTAATGCCCGCGATCCCTCCGTAAATCAATACCACCTCTACCGCGACATGCGGACCTACGGCAAATACGAGCTGCTCTTCGAGCAGGCCAGCCGCCAAGGTTCCGTCTTTGTGCGCTGGGATCCGGATCAGCCACCCGAAGTACGAGGGGGAGGCAAACGGCTCCTGGTGTCAGCGGCCGATGTGCTCGATGGCGGAGACCGCATGGAAATTCCAGTCGATCTGACCGTTTTGGTTACCGGCATGGTCCCAAGCGCGAATGAAGCGCTTGTGGACACACTTAAGCTGCCGCTGGGCAAAACCGGTTTCCTGAACGAGATTCACACGAAGCTACGACCCGTTGAAACCGTGATCAACGGTGTGATGATCGCCGGAGCGGCACAGGGGCCGAAGACCATCTCGGAAAGCGTTGCATCCTCCTTAGCGGCGGTAACGAAAAGTGCTGGGTTGTTGCTCAAGGGCTACGTTGACCTGGAACCCTTCGTCGCCCGGGTGGACGCCGCACGCTGTACAGGATGCGACGAATGCCTGACCGCCTGCCCGTACGAAGCGTTGCAGAAGATCACCATCGACGGACGCGACGTCGTTCAGGCGATCCCATCGCTGTGCAAGGGCGGAGGTGCGTGCGTTCCATCCTGTCCGGAGGAGGCCATTGACCTTATGGGCTACACCAATCAACAGATTACGTCCATGATCGACGCGTTTGCGCGGGAGGTAGAGTATGCTTGAATTGAAGGTGATTGACCGAGCGCAGGCAGAAGCGCGGTCGTCCACGACTGAACATTCACTTCGCCGACCGGCGCTGCGCCATCAACGCGAAGTGCTCCGCGAAGCCCTGGTGATGCAGGACGAGATCGCCGAGCTGCTGCGCGGGCGCCCCCAAACGGTTCCCGAGATTGCTACGGCATTACAGGCTCCGAGCCACGAAGTTTTTATCTGGCTTGCTTCGATGCTGCGCTATGGCAGGGCGGAGGCACGGGGAAAAGCCAACTCAGAAGGATATTACACTTATGCGCTCAAGGAGGTGCACTCATGACCGGCGTCGTTAATCCCAACCTTCATCGTGAGGTCGCGGCGTATGGTGCTGGCAATGTAGATCTATGTATGAACTGCGGCCATTGCACGGCGGTCTGTTCGATCTCTCCGGAGTTGGGAACCGCATTTCCTCGGCGGATTATTCATCTTCTGCAAGTTGGCCGCGAGGAGGCTCTAACGCAGACGGTAGAACCCTGGCTCTGCTATTATTGTGGGGATTGCTCCGAAAGCTGCCCGCGCGACGCGCGTCCAAGCGATACAATGATGGCAGCGCGCCGTTGGCTTACTGCGCGCTACGACTGGACGCGACTGGCTGGGATCTTCTACCGGTTCGGTTGGGTCCAGATCGCGGCCATTCTGCTGGTGGCACTTGTCGTGATGGCCGCATTCGCGATTTATCACGGGCCCGTGGTGACAAGCCATGTAGCATTAAATACGTTCGCCCCAGTCGCAGGTGTGGAACTTGTGGACCGGATTGCGGCTGGTATCCTTGCCTTCCTTCTGATAAGCAATGCCATTCGCATGGCGTGGAGCTTTATGGGCGGTTCCCAAATGCTGAAGGTCCCGGTACGGATTTACGCGCAGCAAGTCCCACAGTTTATCAGTCACTATTTTACGCAGCGGCGGTGGCGCCGTTGTAGCACCGCCCCAAGCCGTAAGCGGTGGATGGCGCATCTTCTCTTGTTCAGTGGGTACGTCAGCATGCAGATTCTCGTGGAACTTCTGCTCGGATGGTTCCAGACCGATACAGTCTATCCGTTCTACTATCCACAGCGCCTCTGGGGCTATTATGCGGCCGCTACGCTGCTCTATGGTACCGGGTACTTCCTGGTGTCGCGCTGGCGAAAACTTAAGCCCATGCACCAAACGAGTGAAGTAAGCGACTGGCTGTTCGTGGGATTGATCTTTCTCGTTGCGCTGACCGGTATCCTCGTACACATTTTCCGCTTATCGGGGCTTCCACTTGCCACGTACATAACCTACGCAATCCACCTTGCAATTGCCGCTTCGCTTATTGCGATTTTCGTTCCATTCGGGAAATGGTCGCATTTACTTTATCGGCCGTTGGCGCTCTATCTCACGGCGGTGAAGCAAGCGGCAGCAGCGGCCCTTGCCGAGCAGCCAGACCTAGCGCCTGCCGAGGAACCAGCCGTGCCCGATGGCGACGTGCCCGATGGCGACAAACCAGATGCCATCCCGGTGATCGCCGTTGCAACCGAAGAGGTGTAGGGCCGATGCCGAACTGGAACAGAACACCACCGAATTGATCACGAAAGGAACGATATGCCAGAAATCGCACCCACATCACTGAAAAGAAGGACCATCTCCCTAACGAGTATCCCGGATCTTTCGGATCTCGAGCGAAGAATCGAGGCCCTGGAAACCGAGCAGGCTACACTCACCGCTAATGCTCCGGAAGACAGCCTCTCCATGGTCATCATGAGTGGCGACCTGGATCGTATTCTGGCCGCGCTTATCATTGCTACGGGGGCGGCCGCCATGTTCGAAAAGGTTAGCATGTTCTTTACCTTTTGGGCGATTCCCGCCCTGCGGGACCCAAAGAAGGCTCCGCCCGCCAAGGACTTTATGAGCCGCATGTTTGGCTGGATGCTTCCGAAGGGAGTTCCCGAACTGAAGCTCTCCCGAATGAACATGGGCGGAATGGGAACCGGTATGATGAAAGGCCTGATGAAGAAGAAGAACATCATGGGGGTCGAGCAACTGCTGCAGCAGGCTGCCCAATCCGGCGTGGAGATTTGCATCTGCCAAATGAGCATGGACCTGATGGGGTTCAAGAGCGAGGAGATGATCGACTACCCCAACCGTACCCTGTGCGGAGTAGCGACCTTTCTCGCCAACGCCGGGACGAGCAAAGTTTCGCTCTTCATTTGACCCATGCCACCAAACGGAGGAATTACTGCGGTGATGCGAGATCGAGCTTCAGAAGGTTAGCCGATGCACCCCAGCTTCCGTAGTTTCCTTAGATGCATGGAACGCGACCGCCGATTTCTCGCACGACGCGTTCTCCCTTTTCGTTGGAAAGTCCACATCCATGGAAATCCAACTCCTTATCGGCGCGGTCCTGTTGCTGGCGAGCATCGTCTTTAGCAAGGCGAGCGGCCGCGTGGGGCTTCCCTCGCTCATTGTGTTCCTGCTCGTCGGAATCGTTGCAGGCCCGGAAGGCATCGGTCATCTCACCTTCAATAATCCGGACGTAACCAAGCTCGTTGCGACGCTTGCGCTTATCTTCATTCTTTTCAGCGGTGGCCTGGAGACCTCCTGGCCCGATTTGCGGCCAGTGTTGGGGCGAGGACTCTTGCTGGCCACGATTGGTATGGTCCTCAACGCATTCCTGGTGGCTGCGATCATGCGGTTGCTGTTGCCGGTGACCTGGCTGGAAGGGCTGCTCTTCGGAAGTATTATCGGTTGCACCGATGCCTCCGCAGTATTTTCCGTGCTCCGCACGCGCACCCTCGTCCTGCGGAGCGGACTTGGCCCGATGGCGGAACTCGAAAGCGCAACGAACGACCCGATGGCCGTCTTTCTTTCGATCGCAATTATTCAGCTTATTCAATCGCCCGGTGCTTCCGTATGGTCCCTGGTCCCCCTGTTTTTTCTTCAGATGGGGATCGGAGCCGTGATCGGGTTCCTGATGGGAACGGTAATTCCCATTGCCATTAACCGGTTGAATCTGGAACAGGAAGGACTGTATCCAGCGCTTTCCCTCGGGCTGGCCGTGCTGACCTACGCGCTTGCCGAATTGGTAGGCGGAAGCGGGTTCCTGGCCGCCTACGTCGCCGGTATCGTGATGAACCGGCACCGCTATTTTCATAAGCAGAGCCTTTCCAAGTTCCACGCCGGGTTTGCCTGGCTGCTGACGATCATTATGTTCCTGGTCCTTGGCCTGTTGCTCCATCCAAGCCAGCTACACGGACTCGTGGTGCCGGGAATCCTGATCAGCCTGTTTCTGCTCCTTCTGGCGCGGCCTGCCAGTGTGTTTCTTACGCTGGTGTTTACAAGACTCTCGTGGCGAGAACTATTGATGGCCTCCTGGCTGGGCTTGCGGGGGGCGGTCCCCATCATTTTGGCAACGCTCACGCTCTACTCCGGGGTATCTGCCGGTCCCCTCATTTTCAATCTGGTGTTTTTCGTGGTGCTCCTCTCCGTGGCGGTCCAGGGAACTACGCTCGCCCCGGTCGCCCAATGGCTACGCGTCGTAGAACCCATGCCTGAAAAACATCGGATGAAGCTGCACTCGGGCGCCACGCTTTCCGAAGATGGGAAAATGGTGGAAATAGTCATCCCGGAACATTCACCGCTCGATGGGCAGACCGTAATGGCACTGGAACTCGGCCCGGAGGCCCACGTCATGCTCCTGCACCGCAACGGTGCGACCATCATTCCCACGGGACGTACGCGCATTCGTGGTGGCGATGTGATTGTGTTGCTTGCGCCCGACGAAGAATTCGAGAAGATCAAAAACCGAATCTAACGAATCGGCAGCGAGTCGATATTAACCGGCATCATGCTGGCAGGCGTGTTACACCCTTCGGGCCCATTATCTATGGCGCCATAAACGATTTGAATGGACGGCATCATGCTATGGATTTCCGCCGAATCGATGGCATGGAATGACAGGCCGTAATACATGACGTCCAGGTTCGGAGCGGTGTCCCCTACCACAAACGTGTATTGCGCGTTCGCCGTGATCGAGTCCGGCGGAATGATGGGCGATTTGAACAACACTACCTGCCCGGCGGGGACGTGTTTGGTTATATCGAACCCACCCACGCCATAGCGAAGCTGGAGCGTGTAGTTATCGTCCTGCGTGCCGGTATTTTGGATAGCAAAGGTATAGATGGGATAATATGCGGAATCCGGAATGCTCGAAGCGGATTGGCTCTGGCGAAAAAGATCGATATCCCGGCCATACGTCTCCTGAAACAGCGAGTTAACGACGTACGGCTGAGAATCCTTATGCGCCGGCTCGCAGCAGGAGGCCAGAAGCGTCGCACATCCGATAGTTATGAGAGTGTATCGTAGCATGATTTACGTAATTAACCCATAAAGTGCCTGAAAGATGCAAGCCTCAGCAATCCTCGGACCTATTGAGGAAAGCACAGAACAGGCGGGATTTCCGCGGTGCAACAAAATCGCTGCTGCCGTGTCTCTTTATAGGGGGCGGTTTGGATTTCACGGTTCGCTTCCATGCTTTTACTATATTGCATCATGGTTTGGGATATCTCAAAGGCCCAGAAGTTCGTTTTCTCTCGACTCGCACCTCTCCTCGTCGTGCTGGTCCTAACTCCCGCGTGCCTGTTTCCACAAACGAAAGTCTCATCCGATGGGACGGACTTCGTGTTTGCTCTCTTCCCGATAGCGAATAATCCTTCGACTATCTACGGGCCGGTCGGTTATGATCTACAGGTTGCGTGTTATGATACCGCGACGATATCCCTTTATTCCTTCAATTCGACTGGCAAGGAAATTCTCGAATGGAGCGTATTTGTGGATTCGACGAAAGCTCTGGTTAAAAATATCTCTGGGAATGAAATTGTTCAAGGGGCACCTCCATCCTACCAGGCTTTCCATCTTACTTCTACCAGTCCCGTGAGCGTTCAACTTCTCACAGAAGGAAATGATAATGGAGAGCTGTATCTTCTCTTACCGACCCTCGGATTGGGAACCCTATACGTTGCAGAAAGTTATCCGAATGCTCCAATGCAGCCGGCTAAAATTAACAGCACGGAATGGAATGCACTTTTGGGTCGAAGTATGGTTGTGGTCGCCGCCCCTTATGATAGCACCCATATAGCCTTTACCCCATCCTGTCGTACCGCGAATGGTGTGCCGCAAGGAGTAAAACAGACAGTTTTGCTACGCCGAGGTCAAGTATATATGATCGAAGCTGATACCAGCAGTAATGCGGATATTTCTGGTACCCTGATAGCAAGTGATAAACCGATCTCCGTATTTTCTGGCAACAATGACCCGCTATTACCTGACCTTCGATCCGTTCCGCTGGGAGTTCCAAGCGATAATTTTCGAAATCCGGTTATAGAAACCATGTTGCCCGTAGCATGCTGGGATACTACAGGATATGTTTCAATTCCATTCTATAGTTCGGGGAGTGGTCAACCGCTCGGTGGCATTGGAGATCTGTATCGATGTTCTGCCTATCAACAGTTAAGTGCTGCATTCACCGAACTGAATAGCACTAAAACAGTGAATACAGATCCCAATGAAACCTCGCCTGTTTCGATTTCGAGTCTGAATGGAACACTTTTATCCCCAATGCAATATGACTATTTCAGCGGCTCGGACCTGACGGGTTACCTGGAAACATTCACTACCCCTGATGCAACCGTTCTAATACCACGCTCCGCATGGAAAAACCGATATGCGTGGGTCGTCCCGTTCAATTCACAATACAATGGCGGAGAATTCGTAAACATCATCGGCCCCGCATCGAGAATTTACCGCTTAACTCTATTAAGGTCTGGTACACCCATTAACTATACTCCTATCGCAGCATATACAATTCCGCAATATCCAAGCCTCCGAGGAATCACAGTGCAGCTTCCGGGAGGAGAGTACGAGTTATCTTCGGACTCGAATTTTATAGTCTATTCTTATGGGCGAACCAAAGGCGCGAGTAAATTTGGATATGGTTACGCTGCTCCTTGTGGACTGATTCTTTCCGTACCGAGCAATATTCTTCCGACAATAACGGTTGACACTTCATGCGGTACATGGCACGTTCATATCCACGATGTCCGTGTAAGCTATATGCGAATGACCTCCCTCAAATGGTATTCGGACTCCGCCGCTGCGGCGTTGCATGGCTTCGAGGCGTCTAAAAACATCAGTTCACCCTATCCATCTCCAAACTTTGCCGATTCAGATATTAATTTTGATGTTAGCGTTGTCGATTTGACTGCTCCTGCGAATGGTTACATCTATTTGCAAGATGGCCTCGGTGCGATCCACCCTATCCATCTTATGTATCAGGGCTTTGCTCCGGGGTATAGCCCGCATTCCCTCGCTATTCGAATTGCCGACAGCACTGATACATGTCACACCATAAAAGTATGGAATCCGGATTCTTCGTCTTCCATCCCTATTATGGCTGCACGACTTGGAATAAGCTCTATCTTCGCTTTGGACACCAACGGCCTATCACTCCCAAGGTTACTTGCTGCCCACGACACGATTTCTTTCCAAGTCTGCGCTAACGTTCCCGACCACGATACATTGCATTACGATACACTTTTCCTGGCAACGAACTGCGACCTGCGTATCCCCCTCAGTATTACCGGCCTGCTTCCTCGCGTTAACTGGGACCGCGATTCCGCCACGGATACGCTTCTCTGCGGCCAGCCGGATACCGTGCGCGTGTGGCTGCAAAATAACAGCGCCACTCATTCCACCGAAATTATCGACTCGATCGTAATTGCCGGGCCCGATGCCTCCGAGTTCCATATTGCCGCGAACCAATTCGATTATCCGCAACTCGTGGACTTTCCCATGTACTATGGCGAGAAGGCGTGGATCGATATCGCGTTCGTTCCGGACATGACCAAGCCGCTCCCCCTGCGCTGGGCAGACCGCCACGCTTCGATCGTTGCCTATAATAGCCTGCACAGCAATCCTGTTATCGCACTCACCGCGCACGTAACATACGGTAAAATCGACGTGGCTTCGTCCGAAGTGGATTTGGGTCAGATCATTATAAAGAACTCGAAGTCGGCAACCATCAATCTGACGAACGATGGCACGGCGGCGGTAACTATTTCGCAAATAACCACGAGCGACACGCAAGTCTCGCTCTCCGGACTCACCCCCGGCGATGTACTCCAGCCCGGCGAAACGGTTCCCGTCCAAGTTACGGCAACGGCATTCGAACCGGATTCCACGCGCGTGCTCATCCAGATTTGGACGAATTCGGTGTGTACCTCGCCGGACACCATCTACGTAACGTTCGTTGGCCAGGCACGTGGGGTCGAATCGGTCCTTCAACCGGCGGTCTTCGCGCCCGTTTTCACGTGTTCCCAAACCTTCGGCGTTGCCACTATCACGGACCTCGGCCCAGACACCATGCGCATACTCGCGCTCCGAATTTTTGGAACCCCGGCGAATCCCGACACTACCGATTTTACCTTCGCCAATGGCACGCACGCGGAGGTGCTCGATACGACCATCGAAGTAGATTCGAGCTTCGCGATTACGATCAAGTATCACCCCCAATCGCAAGGGCTGTGCACCGCAAACCTGGAAATCGAGTGGGATAGTTTGGGAACGACTGTGTTCACGCACCTGACGGTCGCGGCAGTCTCCACAATGCTGCACAGCACGCTTTCCGCTTCGGTGAACGGAACCGACACCACTTACCCCGAGGTCATTGCCAACTCCTTCGGAATTCCGATTGTGCTCAATGCCGCGCCGGATCCTCTCGCGCAAGTCCTCCGGCTACCGATTACGCTTTCGTTCGCCAGCGACTTATACGAATACAACGGAATCGATCCGGCACCAGGACTTACAATAAAGGATTCGAGCGTAACCCAGGTGCAAGGCAGGACCATTGTTTCGCTGACCATTGCCTCGCAGAATCCGATTATCGCATCGGAGAAGCTTTTCACGGTGAATCTCCTTCCGGTCCTTGCCATTGCAAATACCGATACGCTTACGCTTGCCTCGGATATGGCAATCGGCTCGGCCAACGATACCCTTTGCCTCCACGCCAGCCTTCACATCGCCACCATCTTCGTGGCCGATTCCTGCGGCGGAAACGAACTGCGTAATGTGATGCAGGGCAAGCCGCCGTTTCGCATCGAGAGCGTAGTTCCCAATCCGGCACAGACCTCCATCCGCGTGGTCGTCGCCGACCGCGGCGACCCCGGCGGACTCGCGTATCAACTGTTCGATGCCCTTGGCCGCACTCGGCTCGCCGGCGTATTTACCGGCACGACGGCCATACTCGCTGTAACTTCCTGCCCGCCCGGGTGTTATTATCTTAGACTCAGTACGAACGGCTATGCACAAACCCGAACCCTTGCAATCCAGCGGTGACGCTGCCACCACCCAGAAGCGTCGAGCGAGGACGCTCGATCTACGCGCTAAAATTTAGGCTAACTTCTATAACTCTCAGGAATAAATAATAAGTGGGGTTCAATCTTTAGAACTTTCACGATGCGTTCAAGACGTTTTAAACTTAACGACTCGCGACCATTTTCGAAAGCACTTAGATAATTAGGGCTTAAGCGAGCTTTAACAGCAAGTTCCAACTGAGTAATGTTCTTCTTCTTCCGATACCCTCTAACGTTATCGCCTACAAGTTTGTCAAGACGCACTCATAAAAATAAAATTATAACGATAATTTGAGGTTACGGTAAATCGTAAGCTGCTCTGATTTCTTCGTATATTTGTACCGAGTCATTGGTAAAGAAATTTGGCGGGGGTAGCAATCGGCCAATTCGGAGATTGTTATGACCGGCAAATTGCCAATGCATTAACCTCAAGTCGAGGGAGAGTTCACTAAGCGCCCACCGATTGCGAAGCAGCGGACGCGGCAAGCATCAAAGCTATGATGCCAATGTCCTTCGCTAAGGCCCGAAAGAGCAATTTTTCGGGATGTGTTCTTAACCTATT
>JAKAIL010000265.1 GCA_021825235.1 Bacteroidota bacterium
ATTCGGCATTCGGCATTCGGCATTCGGCATTCGGCATTCGGCATTCGGCATTCGGCATTCGGCATTCGGCATTCGGCCTGATACTTTTTCTGCTGAGCGCTTCTTTTGCCGGTAGCACGAAGGCACAAACAGAGACTCTCGTCGATCCCGGCGCGCCATCAGGTTGTGAGCGGGAACCTATAATTGCAGTGCAACCTTGGGACGTTTCGGGAAATACGCTTGCTGCTTCTTGGCAAGCCGCATCAGGTTCTGATCACGCTCAGGTTTACACCAGCATCAGCACCGATGGTGGCTTCAGCTGGGGAACTGTGAATACTGTAACACTGCCAGGTGGAACAGGAACCTATTGTAATCCGCCCGTCACTCCGAACTATCCCTATTCTGGCGACGCACATATTTGCTATCGGAAGAATTCTTCCAGCCAGCAGCAACTGGTCTGCGTATTTCGAGCTCTTAATGATTGGAGCCAGGGCAACTACCCCCGCTTCGAAGGCACCTTTGTCGGGTTCTCCACTAATAATGGGGGCACCTGGACGGAAACCCCTATTGCGACGAACGTTGTCTGTGAAAATGGCAGTACTCTGAGTCAGACGTATCGTCCCGATGCCGTTGCGGACAACAATTCCGGCAGTAGCTATGTGAATAACGTCTATGTTTGCTGGACACAGATGGATGGGGCTGTTACCACTGTCAGTGTTGGAACGATTTCGCCCTCTTCGAACACGATTGCCAATGTGCAATCCCTTGCTTCAGCGGGCGTGACGGACAATGACACCGTGCAAGCAGTTGGGCTTGCTGTTGCCCCAGATGGCCACGTTTTTTGTCTATACCGGAAGTTAAATTCCGGAGTTTCTCCTGAAACTTTCGATCTTTACCTCTCACAATCGACCGACGGAGGAGTATCATGGACTTCCGGGTCGCAAATTGGCTCTGACAATGAAATTCCTACACTTCGTTTTTCCTATCAGGATTTTCCAGCAATCACTGTTTCTTCTAACGGATCGAGCAGCACAATCTATATCGCATACACAAAGGGCATGGGCGGAAGTCTAACCAATCCGAGTGACCTTTTTTATACCTCGGCTTCTTATAGTTCCGGTTCCGTCGGGACCTGGACAACGCCAACGAATATCCAGGCAGACAATATCTATGGCTCTTTCCAGTTCGAGCCTGCGATTACACCGGATGGCGCAGGTGGGTTTTACTTAGACTATTATTCGCAAACCACCGGGTTGTCAACAAATCAAGTACGTGCTATAATTTATCATGCTGGAGCCGCTGGGTGCCAGTTGGCGCACCATCCACTTAGTAATCCAATTGATGCATACACCTATACAGAAGCGGATGATGGTCTTGGTATTGGTGACTATATCGGTATTGCTTGGAATGCCACAAAGAGCTTGGTACATCCTGTTTGGATAGACATAAATCCTAGCAATAAATCGGACGATATTTATACTGCCGGACTTGAAAGTCCGTTGCAAGGCATTACAACTTACAACAATCAGCGTAAAGTGGCATCTGACGCTACAACGCTTCATTTTGCTGTCGAAAAGGACAATGGCAGCGGAAACCAAATTATATATCGAAGATCCAATGCGCAGTTCCCGGACGAAGTGCTGGCACCCGACAAAATATTCACGGATCCGAACGGAGAAATTGTCCGTCAGCCCTCAATTGAACTTTATTCCATGCCTGCGGGAATCGATACGGCGGACCGCTATTTCTGCATTGCCTGGGAAGCCTATCCTAACAGCAGTGTTACGGGCTGGCAAAAGTCGATTGAGTATGTCATTGGTAAATATTATGCGGGAAATTGGTCATGGATTACTAACGGAGGAAACCCATTCCAATATCCTCTGACGTACTCGGTACTAAAGAACCATAAGCCGCTCTCATACGATGCTTCATACGTTGGAAGTTCGGAGGGATATGAAATCACACCGGTCGTATCGCCCCTGATCGAGGCCATAACCCCGGGGGCTGCCACATGCCAAGGTTTTTTAATCACTTGGGGGAATGGCGCGAATCGCATCCGCAGCATAGCCATTGATGACAACGGCGTAATTAGAGCACCGGAGACGGAGATATCTTCCGGAGATTCCACTGCGTTTTGTAGGCGGCCATCTTCGGTCAGTGCATACTTTTACAATCCAGGCGACCCCAATTACCCCAACTGGTTAACCTACGGTCTCTTTGTAAACAATGTCCATGTCGTTTACGAAGAACAAAGTGCTACCCACGCGCCGGGGATAATGGGAACGGAAGTTCAGGGATACAATTCTGCAACCTGGCAGATAAAAAATCAACCAGGCTCTCAATACGAGGCAGGTGCAAACGGCGAATGTCCACCAGTGTCCGATCCTGTGTTTAGTAGCTTCTATTGGGCCCTCACTGCTGGCAACATGTCGGCGATTGCCAAGCCCTCGGGAACCGATGGTTGTACCGGATCATACATGTTGACCGATTTCCACGAACCGTCCATCTCCCTCGATGAATACGGCCGCCAGCGCGTAACCTTTCGTGGGAATGGATTTTGCTTTACGAATACGAACCTGCACTACAGTGCAATTATTACGCTAATGGGTGGACCGCAAACACAGACATCGCAAGGCCCATTTGTTTGCAACGGTGGCGGCCCATACTATGTGTTAGTTCCAAGCCCCGCTCAAATGGCTGGTCCCGCATGGTTGAATTCGTATGGTTTTGGAGCAGGCGGCGGCAATGCGTTTTGGACTTGGAATACCGGTAACGACGGACCGGATCTTACATCCTCGGCGAGCGTGACGAGCACAACTATGGACCCTTCGACGAACACAGATAGCGTGGAGGTTATATGGACGGCAGATGAATCGGCAACCGGAGGGAGTGCGACGACATTACGTATTGCCGATGACGTAAATCATGATGGACAATATACCGCAAACTTGTACGGTTCCGCACCGGACTTTAGCCCTGAAGGAAGCGATCCCAATACGGTTCTCGGGAACTCGAGCCCGCGCGATGCCGGAGGATTCGCGTATGGGGGAACGGACTGTAGTAGCGGCAGCATTGTTGGCTATCATTGGAAAGATTTCAATCCGCTTCCCGGCGGGAAGATTGCGAAGCCGCAAATACCGATTTCGGTTGCAACTTATGCAGCCCAAAATAGATTCACTTGCGAGCTAATGGATCTCGAGATCAATGGCATGAGCGATTCATCAGAGTTTCATCCATATAGGGCTTTTCAACCGATCCTGGGGCCTGTGCATGTACCAGCGGGCGGAACGATCAGTCTTCTGCTTTATGGCCAGGTCATGGACACTTCCTCAAAAATTCATCTCGTGCTGCTTCATGCAGATGGCAACACCGACACGCTTCTTGCATTAGATACCGTAGAAAGAGGCTGGCGACGGCTCGAATACCTCAGCCCTTCGAGTGACAATATCTCGCTCTATATTCAAGGGGAATCGCCCGCCAATTTGATTTATAGTGGTTTCACCGTAACACGACAATTGCCCTCTGTGGTGAACGAAGGGCTAACGAATAACTCGAGCGCGAGTGATCTCTTCGTTTCCGAAAATCCGTTTACTGGTTTGACAACCATTCGGCTCCATTCCATTGGCAGCGCAATGACCGAGCTTACAGTTGTGAACACATTAGGTGTGGTCATGGCCCGCCTTATGAACGGCGAACTTACAGCTGGCGATTATCAATATGTGCTCGATGCACACACCTGGGCGGCGGGTGTTTATCTCGTGTTTCTTAAGTCCGGCGATGACATAGTTACCAAGAGAATCTTAAAACTTCCGTAAGCGTTATCGGTTCCGGGCCGCATGCCCGGAACCGAACGCCTCCCAAGTAAAATGAAAAGCCAACGATTAAATTTTTCGGTCGCGGCTGGTATCGCGGTCCTTTCCATGCCGATTTCGCTCTATGCTCAGGTAGATACGGTTCCCGTTCTTCTTCAGCAGAGAATTCTTGGCCGGAAGGCGGTGACCCCGTCCGAATTGCAACAACTGGAGTTTGTATCCCCGAATTGGGTTTTTGCAACAGACCGAACAGGTATCGGTGGCAGTTTATTTGTAAGTAATGATAGCGGTCTTTCCTTTCACAACAATGATGGAGATACCGGCTACGATTACGCCATACCGCACTCCAAGACCGTTCTGTATCGCGCGACAGAACTTCCGAGTGGCGTTCCCATTTTGCAATATTCGTTCGATCAGGGGGAGACCTGGGAAATTCCCCCGGAATGGGATAGTGTGCGTGTATTTGGTCTTATGTCCCTCTCGCCAGATGGCAAACGGATTGCGATCGATGAGTCGGGGGATTATAATGCTTCCCTCGACTATCTCGCGGCAATTTCTTCATCCAACTATGGATCCCACTGGGACTACCAATGGTGGTCCGATACGAACCTCCATTATCGTGGCGCCACTCATAGCATCATACGCTGGGCCGATGATCATGACGGCCTGATCTTAACTCCGCAAGCGGATAAGGGCGATACAGCAGATATGTTCGTTACTTCCGATGGCGGCGATACCTGGCGCGAGATAATCAGTGCACGTGATTCGATGCAACCGTATTTATGGGAGAACTCCAATTTCGACGTTGCCTATCCGTTCCCATCTACCATCGTTCTTGAGAACCTCGGCGGCGATGCGATATCGTTCGACACTGGCCAGACCTGGAAGTGGCTGCCTCTTGGGTCACCAGCAGCGAATGAGCAGATAGACTTTGTTGCGCCGAATCGCTGGATTGCTGGAGCCTCGCTTGCGTTTCGCGATAATCAAATGTGGCGCTTTCCCAACCAAGGTCCGTATCCTGTGCCGGTCATTAGCACGGACAGTGGAGAAACCTGGCAAAAGGTCACATATACCGGTCCCCACCCTATTGTACTCACCAGTTTCAAAGATTCCCTAAATGGAATTGGTAGCGATGGGTTTGAGATCG
>JAKAIL010000031.1 GCA_021825235.1 Bacteroidota bacterium
TGCTGGGGGGGATAACCGAGTTCATCAACCAATATTCTTGCGGCTTCTTTCTGTCCGCGCTCTTTATAATGATAGACCGCATCACTCGTCTTGCCCATGATCTCCGCCGCTTCTTTAACGGAATAGCCTTCGTAATCAGTTAACCGCACCGCATCCCGGTAATCGGCATTGTGCATTCGGCTAAATAGTTCCGCCATCTCGTTCCCATCAAGGTACTGGAGAGCACCGCCATCTTCGGTCCCCACTTCGGCGGTGAGCTCATCCATTGGCGTGTTCCTTCGGTTCTTTCGATATTCGTTCCGAAAACATAGTTCCGCCGTGCCCAGGAGCCACGCAACCAGCTTTTCGGGAACCCAGCCGGCTTCGAGCTTTTCGATAAGCTTGATAATCGCGTCTTCCGAGCAGTCTTCGAGCACGGATTGGCGCTCTCGCCTATGCCGCCGCGTTAGGGCGAGTACTATTCGCGGCTGTAAAGCAACCGCTGTTCGAACCCATTGCCGGTATTCGATCTTGGACAACATGGCCACAGCTAAACGAGCTGACCGTTAAGCGTTGACGCGAAAGAAGATTGAGATTTAGCAATTCACAACCGGCGCGCCCTCCAGATAATGCCCAGCATGACTTGTTGTTAATGTCCCCAAAATCGGGACTTACTGAGCATACGCGATTATTACAACAACTCCACTCCTTACACGGGCTTAAACAGCAACCAATGAGTTAAACCGCCTTAGACTGGAGCGCCTCCTAAAAAAATCTTCCCTCACTCTGTAAGGTTTGCATATCGTCATTTGTCATACCTCCAAAACGAAGACGACAATATGGAGGGAGCCGCTCAATCCGAACACTCGGTAACAACCCGTGAGGTTGCGCGTCTTTCTTCTATCCTGGGCCGGCCGCAATCGGGAAAGCTGCACGAACTGGTGCCGAATATTTTTACTAAGCATACTCGGGTGGAAGAGAGTGCCGAGGCGGCATTCCGTCAATTCCTGGCCGGCGATAACAGCGCCTTTGGGCATTTGTTCGAACGCTTTAACGCCAAGCTGTTCCGGTACTGCTACAAAATCGTGCGGGACCACTCTGTGGCCGAAGATCTTACGGAGGACATGTGGCTGAAGCTCATCGAACACCGCACGAAGCTCAATGAAAAAGAGAATGTACTCGCGTTCCTCTATCGGGTTCTTCATAACCTTACTCTTAATTACCTCGGAAGATCTCAATCGGTAAAGCGTATGCCGATTGAGCACGCAAACGAAGCTGCGGCAGATGAAGCAGGAAATGATATAGAAGAAATGATCTTAGAATGCATGGAGCATTTGGCACCCGAGTCGAAAGAACTATTAATACTTCACTATTATAGCGGATTTAGTTTCAAGGAAATCGCGGAGGCGTGGGAAATGGAACCCGAAGCCATTTGGACGCGAGCGACACGAGCGCGACAGCAGCTAAAAGGCTTCGTCGAATCACGAATGAAATCTCTATAGCGAATAGCACGATGAAGGACCCATTCAACTTTGAACGAGCGCTGGAGCAGGCGGTTCATCACGAACTCGCCGGGTTCCCAAGCGCACCGGTGAGCCCCTCTGCACGAGTCTTAGCTGCGCTCGCTGCCACGCAATCGAGTATATCACACCCAACAATAAGGAACGAAGATCAAACTGGTATTGCTCGGAGATTCAAGTTCCTCGCGGTTATTCTTGTTCTTGGTGCAGCCATTTCGTATATGGCGATGAAGCTCGTAGCTCCAAACGTTACACCGTTGCCCTCGATGGTCAGGATCTCCCCGCCCCCACAGAGTGGGGTACCTGTTCAGCACCGAACGCCTATCGACACGACACAGGCTCCTGTGATTCAAAAGCCGCAAGCAATGGTTACCGGCGCGCCGAGAAAGACAATAGGCACATGGATCCAGGCTCCTTCCAGTGGCTTCCAACCTCGCTATTGGTTTACGACCAGTGAAGTAGATGGGAAGATCTATGTCATTGGTGGCACGAGCGGAGTTAATCTGGATACAGCGGTTCAAGTCTATGATACAAAAACGGGGCGCTGGGTCACGATACAGACAACGGGTACCTTCACACCCCGAATTGCACTCACTTCCAGCGTAGTGAATGGAAAGATTTACGTCATTGGAGGATCTCGAGGCCCCGAGTTGCCACAGAACCTGAGCAATGCTCTCGAAGTATTCGATCCAGCTACCGATGCATGGTCAACTCCGAAAACCACGGGTACCTTCACTCCGAGGTGCGTCCTCTCCTCCGCCGTACTCAATGGCAAAATATACGTAATCGGAGGGTTCGACACTCGGCAGGACTTGTCAACCTTCGAGGTTTTCGATCCCAAAACAAATGTCTGGACAACACCCATTACGACAGGGCATTTCGAGCCACGGGGCGCGTTTCAAGCCGTGGTTGTTAACGGTAAGCTGTATGTCGTCGGAGGAATGCAAAACGGCAGAATGCCAACAACGGTCCAGGTCTTCGACCCAGTCACCAATCGCTGGGATAGCGTTCACGCGATTGGTCATTTCGCTCCCCGCTGCGATCATGCCTGCGGAGTTCTCGATGGAAAGATTTATATCATGGGCGGCTCTACCGATGGCCGAACGCCGCTCTCCAAAGATGCCTTTCAGGTTTTTGACCCAGAAACACGGACCTGGGCCGTACCAAAAACCCGTGGCAGGTTCACTTCGAGAGTGTACGTCTCTTCCGTTGTGGTGAACAACAAGTTCTACGTACTCGGCGGCATCGACTCCACAGGCAATCTCGTAAACACGAACGACGAGTTCGAGCCACCTGCCATACGATAAATCTCACTACCCGCATTTTGCAATCGCGCTTCTTGGGACCGACCGCTTACTCTGGAACTTTTTCTTTTACGTCGCATGAAAACAACCCTTCTATTCATTTCGAGCAGCTTCTTTTTATTCTGTGCAACCGTTGCAAACGGCCAGACGGCTGGAACGTGGAGCACCTTATCTTCCTCAGGTCTTAATCCACGATATTGGTGTACGTCAGGCGTCGTGAATGGAAAAATTTATCTCATCGGCGGAAATAACGGCACCGGCTTTGACACAACAGTCGATGTTTATGACCCAGCAACCGACACCTGGCAAACACTCGCGACTACCGGTCATTTCACAGCACGCATGGCCCTGACATCCTGTGTCTATAATGGCAAGATTTACGTCATGGGAGGGTGTACCGGACCGGAGACTCCGGCCTACATGAGTAACCTCGTCGAAGTGTTCGACCCCTCCACCAACGCATGGAGTACTCCTCAAACGACGGGGACATTTACGCCGCGTTGTGTGCTCGCTTCCGCAGCGGTAAATAACAAATTCTATGTCATCGGTGGATTCAACGGCTCCAATGATCTCACGACCATGGAAGTCTTCGATCCTGCCACGAACACCTGGAGTTCGCCGACGACGAGCGGGTCCTTCCTCGCGCGGGGAGCCTTCCCTGCCGTAGTGTATAATAACAAGATCTATGTAATTGGTGGTGCGTCCAATGGAACGCTGCCTACGCGCATTCAGGTATTCGATCCCAGTATCAATGAGTGGAGTACGCTCAGCACGCATGGGAGTTTTGCCGGGCGCTGCGATCATGCTGTGGGTGTCATCGGCGAAAAGGTGTATGTGATGGGAGGGCTGTACGGTGGAGGCTTTTCCCCCATCACCACGGATGCATTTCAAGTGTTCGATCTTCAAACAAATACGTGGTCAACACCAACGTATAATGGGTCCTTCATGTCCCGAGGCTACGTCACCTCGGTCGTCGCGGACAATCAATTGTATGTAATCGGCGGAGTTGACACTATTGGAGGTCAACCCTACTGCCTCGGTGTGATTCAATCCTTCGACCCCTCGACGGCATCCGTAGACGTTAACCATTCAAACATCAAGGCCTGTACTGCTCTGCCGAATCCGACCAGTGGGAATGTTACGCTGACCAACGTGCCAACAGATGCACGGATTACGGTGGAGAATCTTCTGGGGCAACCGGTGCTGCAGATTAATAATCTGAACGGTTCAAGCACAGAGGTTGAACTTGCTACGCTTCCTACAGGAACTTACTATATCCGAATTCTCACACAATCGGGAATTATCGTGCGAAAAATTATCAAGGAGTAACCGGTTGTCGGTCGCGGAAGGATACCAGAGGCTTGTTTCTTGTCACACACTTGGGAAAAAAATGGAAAGCATAGCAATAAAGAAATATCTCAGTTTGGCGATCCTGCTCGTGCTCGGATGTTCGATACCATCGGAACCCGGTACACAACCACCGCATCCACCAATACAATCGCTGAATGGGAGCCGTTGGCGATCGAAGGCGCTTATCTTGACGATTACCGTAAGTGGTGACTCGGTAAAACCCGATCTATCCTCTCATCACGCGTTAACGTCGGACTCTCTCGGAATGGCCGATTCGCTGGTCGTTATACCAACCGGATACACGCCAATCCTCTATCTGAATGAAAATAGTGAGTATTCGACCCTGTCCGTGAACCCATCGTGCGATACGCTCTGCTGGGCAGGCGTACGGCCTCACCTATGGGCTTATAGCTTCGTCCGTCAGGATTGAGTTTATGGCTAATTCATTGCTTCGCGAAGAAATGACTTGTTGTTAATGTCCCGAATTCCGGGACTTCCTTGCGAAGAACAGTTGTTCCAACGGGCAGTAATTTTACTGCACTCCATATTGCAGGAATACTCGCTCACCTCATTAGCAGGGAATGAAAAATACATTGCGCTATGTGCTGGGCCTTGTGGCAGTAGTACTACTCGGGTATCTCCTCTACCGGGTCTTTACCGCGAAGCCACCAAAGGCAAAAAAACTTCCCGTTCCTCCGGTCGTGGTTCAAAAACCGGAACGGACGGATGTGAAATACACGCTGGAATACAATGGCGATGTACTACCGATCCTTCAGGCGAATGTCTTTAGCCGTGTTTCCGGGCTGCTCGATGATCTCTACACGGATATGGGCCATCGCGTCCGCGCCGGGCAGCTTATCGCATTGGTAGATACCTCGGCGGCGCACGAGGCAGAACTCCAGACCGCCGCGGCCTACTACAATGCCAAAGCCACGGAAGCTCGCACCCGCGACCTTGCCGCGAAAAACTTAGCATCCCAACAGGACCTCGATAATGCCGTTGCTGCGCTCCGCTCCGCGAAAGCGGCCTATGACGCAAACCGCGTGCTGCTCGACTATGCAAAGATTCGCGCGCCCTTCAACGGCGTTGTTACCAAACGCTGGCTCGATCCGGGTTCCGTGGTCACAAGCAATCCCATTGTTGGAAACAGCAACAGCACCATTTACACCATCATGGACCTCGATACCGTCAAGATCGATGTCAATGTGCTCGATAAGGACGTCGCAAAAATTCCCGAAGTCAAATCGGCTACGGCAACCGTAGATGTTATTCCCAACCGCGAGTTTCGCGCGATCGTCTCTCGCTCCGCCGAAGCGGTAACCACCACCACCCGGACGATGCCCGTCGAAATTCTCATTCCCAATAAGGACGAGACTATCAAGCCCGGTGAATTTGCGCGTGTTACGCTGCTGCTCGGCGAAAATCCGGAGGCGATCACTGTACCCGACCAGGCGGTCCTGCAGCAAGACGGTCAAACGTTCGTCTATATTGTCCAGGACTCCATGGCGCGCCGGCGCATCGTGAAGACTGGCGTGCTACAAAATGGAAGGCTGGAAATCCTCTCCGGCCTCGATGGAACGGAAGATGTGATTGTGGTCGGCCAAACCTTCGTTCGTCCCAATGGCAAAGTGATGATCGTTCAAAATCCAGAAGACAGTACTGGATCACCCTCACCGGACCCATCGAGTGAACACCCATGATCCTAGTGCCATCACTGCTGCTTCGAAAAAGCGGGATTGCTTCCAAAAAGGATGCTCCAGTTCGCATCCATTCCACCATGATACTCTAAAAAAGTTTTAACTCTCCCATGTGGTTAACTCGGCTCGCGCTTAAATATCCGATCTCGACGTTCCTCATCGGCGTCACGATCCTCGTGCTCGGCATTGTTTCGCTCCAGCAATTGCCGATCGACCTCTTGCCCGATGTCAGTATTCCCGTCGTTACAACGATCACCTTCTACACCGGTGCCAGCCCGATGGACATGGAGCAATCGGTGACCGCCGTGGTCGAGCGCGGTGTGAGTTCCGTCAATGATGTCAATTACATCCAGTCCGCAACGCGGGAAGGAATCTCGCAGGTCCGAATCAATTTCAATTGGGGCGCGAATGTCGATGTCGGCCTGATCGATGTAATCCAACGGCTGAACCGCGTGATGAATACGCTGCCCACCGGAGTGCAGCAGCCCATTTCCCTCCGGTTCGATATTACGAACCTTCCGGTCATCGTCATGGCGGTTTCGTCGAGCACGCTCAACGAGCGCGATCTCTATGATTTAGCCTACAATACGATTGAACCGCAGATCGAGCATCTGAATGGAGTCGCATCGGCACAGGTCACCGGTGGTGAGATTCGCGAAATCCATGTGATGCTCGATCGCGATCGGATTCAAGCACTCGGCATTCCGATTTCGAAAATTGTAACTGCAATCCAAAATTCGAATCTCATTGTCCCCTCCGGAGATCTCAAGAGCGGCGTGTTCGATTACGCGCTGAAAACCGAAAGCTTGTTCAATCTCGTAAAACCGATTGGCGATATTGTGCTGGAAGATACCGGCGGGGTTCCCGTCCGCATTCGGGACGTTGGGAGGGTCTCCGATAGCTATCAGGAGCCGACCGAGACGATTCGGGTCGATAGCAAGCCGGGCCTTATCTTACGCGTGCAAAAACTTGCGCAGGCGAACACGGTACAGGTCGTTGATAATGTGATGAAGGCGATTCCGCACCTGACCGGTATCCCGCCGGGAGTCCATATTGCGCTCACCTTCGATCAATCGCTTTACATCCGGCAGACGATCAATGGGCTTTCGCGCGAGGCCCTCATCGGTGCCTTCCTCGCGATGCTCATTATCATGATCTTCCTGCGTAACCTTCGCGGGACGCTCATTATCATCGTCGCGATCCCGATGTCCATCCTTATCACGTTCATCATGTTCCGGTTCGGCAATGTAACGCTGAACATCATGACGTTTGGCGGCCTGGCGCTCGCCGTAGGAAGGTTGGTGGATGACTCGATCGTCGAGTTGGAGGCGATCAGCCGGCATTACAACAATCCGAAAAAAGGTGAATCGAAAGCCCAGCAAACGCTCGCCGCGGCAAGCGAAGTGGCCACACCCATTTTCGTTTCCACGCTTTCGACGGTGATCGTATTCCTTCCCGTCGTCTTTATGACCGGGATTGCGAAGCTGCTCTTTATTCCGCTTACGCTGACCATTGCCGTTGCGCTCTTCGGCTCCTTCTTCGTCTCGCGGACCATCACGCCACTCCTGTGCCTCAAGTTTCTGCCGCCCGAAAAGGAAATGGACCGGAACTCGAAAAAGCGTTCGGACCGGCTGCGCGTGTTCTTCCATGATGCCATCGAGCGGATCGATCAGCGATATGAGAATGCGCTCCGGTGGGCGCTCGGGCATCGCAAGCTGATTATTATCAGCATCCTCGCGATTGCGGGGCTTTCCGTCTTTCTGTTCAAATTTATTGGGACCGAATTTTTCCCCGATCAGGACGAGAGCGTATTCACCGTTACGGTAAAAGATCCCGTCGGGACCCGCATCGAAGAAACCACGAAGACGGTCACGGCCGTGGAAGGAATTATTCGCAAGAACGTACCGGAACTCAATGCCATGGTCACCGATATTGGTGTCCCCTCTGCGAAGAGCGGTAACTTTTTCGGGCGCAACACCGGCGAACATGCCGCCAATATTCAGGTCTCGCTCGTTCCGCCCGATGAACGGAACCGCTCGATTTTCCAGGTCATGGATTCACTCCGGCCCAAGCTTACGAATTATCTCGGAGCGGATGTGACCATCAGCCCGAGCGGGTTCCTGCGCTTCCTGCTGAATTTTGGCTCCGCCGCACCGATCGACGTGGAAATCATGGGCTTCGATCTCGATCAGGGGACCAAGCTTTCGAACGAAGTCGTCGCGGCCGTGAAGTCCGTCCCGGGCGCGGTGAATGTGGTCTCTTCGCGCGAAGCCGACCTGCCGGAACTCGATATTAATATCGACCGCCAGAAAGCCGGGATTCTGGGAATCGATGTTGCCCAGATTTCGAATACCATCAACGCCGCGATCAATGGCGCGGTGGCATCGCTCTATACCGATCCGGTAACCGGGAATCAATATAATATCCTCGTCCGGCTCGATACCCAATATCGATCCTCGATCGACGACTTGAAAAAGCTCCTTGTTACCACGCCCTCCGGACAGCAGGTATTACTCGGGGAAATTGCGACGATCACGCAATCGGCATCGCCCGTAGAAATCGACCGCAAATACCAGCAGCGCATTATCGACGTGACCGCCGATGTTGCCGGCCGCGATCTGGGAAGCGTTGCCAGCGATATTCAGGCAAAGTTGAATAAAATTGCGGTCCCTGCCGGCTTCCAAATTCATTTGGGAGGAAACGTAGAGCAACAGGCGCAAACGTTTTCGAGCCTGGCGATGGCATTTGCGCTCGCGATTCTGCTCGTCTATGTCGTTATGGCTTCGCAGTTCCAATCGTTGCTCGATCCGTTTATCATCATGTTTACGGTCCCCTTTGGACTGGTCGGCGTGCTCTGGGCACTGTTCCTGACCAACACCACACTTTCGGTTACCAGCTTCGAGGGAATTATTGTCATGGTGGGCATCGTGGTCTCGAACGGCATTTTGCTCGTGGATTATACGAACCACTTACGGATGAAAGGGGAAACATTGGAACGCGCCGTCATCGATGGCGGCCGCACGCGGCTCAAACCGATCCTCATGACCTCCATCGCCACCGTCCTCGGACTGATTCCTATGGCCATGGGCTTGGGCGGCGAGAAGACACAGGCGCCCCTCGCCATTGCGGTCATCGGCGGACTTACGCTCTCCACGCTGCTCACGCTCTTCTTCGTGCCGACGCTTTACACCATCTTCGAAAAGCGCTTCCGCCGCAGGATCGAAACGCCAGAGGAGCGGCTCGAGGAATAAAAAGGCCCCTCCTAAAAATGGAGGGGTTGAGGTGAGTTATTGTACCAATATCTTCCCAAAAATTTCTCGCGAAGCGCCAGCAGCCATTTCGTGGATGACGAAGAACCGCACACCGGCATTCTCCGGAATAAAGCTAATCGTATGCTGAGCGGAGAAAGATTCATCGGTGAGCGCCGGGCCTAACGGCCTGCCCAACTCATCAAAAAACATAAGAGTAACTTTACACGCAGCCGGACATTGGATCGAGAGCACATCCTCATGTCCCACCTCCGCTGGCGAAGTGCCGAAATAGAATGATACCGGTCCAATTGCACTCGCAACACTCGAATTTCCGTTTGGGATGGAATCCGTAATGCTGCGATAGCGTCCGGAAAGAACGGCAACTTCATATTCCTTCCCAGCTTCTGCATTGGTGTCCACGAAAAACAGGCTATCGCCTCCCGTAATCCCAAGCGTCGCGCCATCTTTTGCAATATCGAATTGGTATCCGCCTGCCAATGGATAACCGAACGTCGTTTCCGGCGTGTAATCCCACGAAAGCAACGATGCTTTCTTCCCATTCATCATCGTATCGCGGCGCGCAAGATTGGTTACCGGCATTGGCGCAAAGGGCTGGACGATGGATGTGTAAATTTCGTCATCGCCCGTACGAGCGTCCGTCCAAGCGGGATACCACGTATTGCTCCGTCCGGCGATCCCGATGTAATCGCCGAAGAACCAGACCTCGTTGCTTTCGGGGAAACGATAATCCTGCCCCGAGATGGGATCGAACGTAGCGTTGGAAATCCTTCGGCACGCGAAGCTCACGCCGCCATCCGTGGAGTGGAGCATGTAGAGGTTTGCCAGTAGTATAACGTTCACTCCGGTAACTTTTGGAGGCACCGTATCCATTAATGCGGCATAATAATCGATCCCGATATTTCCCGTGGTAGGATCGACGGCCACCCACGGGAAAAATCTGGCGGAAGCCTTTCGCGTACTATCCCCGTCCACCGGTTGTGCAGCGCTCCACGAAACGCCATCGTTATCGCTCATCGCAAGCCAGATGTGCGGCAGGCTATCATTTCCCTTGCCGCACCAGACGATATAGGCTCGGCCATTGTGCGCCGGCGTGTGATCGACCGCAATCGCCGGGAAGGAATTTACGCCAAGCGCGCTATCGGGCGGGCCGATATTCTCATATCCTCTATTATCCGGGGGGTATAGCGGCGCGATGTTCCGATACGTCGCAATTACCTGGGGTGACGTAAAAGTATTCCCCCCATCGGTTGAACGCGCAACGAGGATTTGGTTATTCTGAAAATAATCGACGAACGAAATAAGTAAGGTTCCATCCGGCTCGGTGACTGGAACTGGCGAGGTATAAGTCCCTGATTCGCTCAGATAATGCCGCCCCGACCAGGACTTGCCATTGTCCGTGGAATACGCTTCCACAATTCGGGCAGAGCTGTTCTCAATTTCAACCCACGTACCATAGACACGTCCATAGTATGGGCTGGATGCATCGTTATCAACGCCTACAAAATACTTATCGCTTATGACGCCGGTGAACCCTTCGGAATCCTGGAACACTTCCGAAAGCAAATTCCAGGCTATTCCTTCGTCCGTTGAGGTGAAGCAAGAAACGTCATTTCCCGATCCCGCATCGGCAAGATGCCCATTCACAAAGAGCGGCACGTTCGTTCGCGTGAAAGCGATGGACGGGTCGGTCGCAGTCGCGTTCAAAATCCAGGACTCCATCGGAATGGGCATATCGGTATCGGACCACGAGATACCGCCATCGCGGCTCGAGTATGCCCAAAGCTGGCGGGAATCGCGGTCGTCGTTTGCCCCGATGATAATATTGAGCGAGTCTGCGGGACTGATTGCAACCATCGGCTCGGTTTGCGCAACGTCAGAATTGGTGACATCGATATTCGGGAAGAGCCAGTTGGGAATTTCATGCGGCACGGAAAGTGGGACCGGCGCATGGCGAATCCGCGCTGGACGCGGACGATCGGCTTCGCCGGAGATGGCTTTCGCAGGTCCAATCGCGAATCCAGAAGGCCGCACAACCCATTGGGCGCGCGCATTTATCGCCCAGCCCATTCCAATAATTGCGATCCATAGCCACTTCATTCCCCTTGCCAACAATCTGGCGGGAATTACATTCACGGCAGGACTTTGGAGCTACTGCATCCCAAACGCGGGCCCCACCGCCCCCGCCGCCAGTGCCACCATTAACTTAATCCGGGCTTTAGGTCCCGTTAAATACGGCGCGAAAATGCAGCCCAGGCGTTCGAGTTCCCGGCCCGCACCTTCGTAGGCGTAGTAGGGCCGCACCGGCCCCGAGGGACACCGCGAAGTGATCACCACCGGCACGTTCACCTCCCGCGCGCGCGAAATTCCATTGATTACGCCCGGTGGAACGTTCCCCTGCCCCATCGCTTCAACCACAATTCCGGAAGCGCCACCGTTGAGCGCGGCGATAAACAGGCGGTCGTCCATCCCCGCGTATGTTTTGAACAGCTCGACATACGGGAGGTCTGCATCGTCACTCAAAACAATTTCGGTGCGTTGCTTTGGTTCCCGCGTTTTGATCGGCTCGATCTGCGCTAAGGTATTCACTTTCCCAAGCGGGCCAAAATCGAGCGAACGAAACGTTCCCGGGTCCATCGTGTGGGTTTTTGTCGCTTCCGAAGCGGCAAGTATCTCTCCATTCATCACAATGAGTGCCCCTATGCCCCGAAAATCCCGGCTGGCAGCCACGGCAACAGCATCCACGAGATTGCGGCCACCATCCCATGCGGCATCCGTGGAAGTGTGCATCGAGCCGGTAATTACGATGGGCGCATGGTTGCTCGCAACAAGATCGAGAAAATATGCCGTCTCCTCCAGCGAGTCGGTGCCGTGCGTGATAACAATGCCATCCGCGTGTTCTTCGGATGACCGATCATCCCTCATCGCGCGGATAAATCCGGCAAGCGTGAGCATCATCTCCGGAGAAATATGCGGACCGGGCAGCGTCGCAAAATCATGCACCCGCACGTTGACATTGGGCAGAAATTTTGTGACTTCCGGAATGCGGTCCAGGATTTCGCGTCCGGAAAGCGCGGGCACCACACTCGCGGGCGAGTCCGTGCTTACGGCTATGGTACCGCCGGTAAAGATTGCGGTAACGCGGGCTGGGTTTTCGCCTGGCGCGGATTGCAGTCGGGTTTTCACGTGCGGCGCTTCGGTAACAAAATTCATCGGGGAGGATTGTTATAAGGTTAAGTATTCAATAAAAAAACGAATCGCCTTTAAAACTTTCGCGGCGGAATGGAGATTCCAGTTAACTCCCCGTCCTTAAGAAGGAGGGGGTCGGGGGTGGTCTTGCTCCTAATCCCCTCCTTCTTTCGGAGGGGGAAAAACGTAGTAAGGCACGCTTCTCAAAACTAAATCGATCCTTTCCCGTATCCACGCACGCTTATGGCCGTCATCGTCACCGTTTTATTGCTCATCATATCGAACACATTTATGACGTTCGCCTGGTATGGGCATTTGAAATTTACGTCGAAGCCGCTCTGGCTGGTCGTCATCGCGAGCTGGGGCCTGGCGTTTTTTGAGTATTGCTTTCAGGTGCCGGCGAACCGCTGGGGCTTCGAGCATCATCTAAGCCCGGCCCAGCTAAAAATTCTTACAGAGGCCATTGCGCTTTCGATCTTCATTGTCTTTGCCCGCTATTATTTCGGCGAAGCCTTGAAGTGGAACTATGTGGTAAGCTTCGCGCTGATTTTTGGAGCGGTCTTTTTCGCATTCGCATTCCGATAACATTTTATGTCGCGCGCGTTTTTTCTTGTCATTCTTATAATAGCCTGCGGGATCGATGCCCCTCTTCGCGCGCAATCGCGCCACGCGAAACATCCGGCATCCAAGCATAACGAAATCGAAGCAAGGCCAGTAGAACAAGCCCCGCTCGAAATTTTCGGCATCCGTCCGGGCATTACCTTCGATAGTGTGCGGGAAGTAATGGCGGCGGCTGGGGCCACCATGCGCCTGGTCCGGGAGGATTCGATTTCCCATTCCTATAGCGATAATCCCGCGCATGTGTATATAGTGGATTCTGTTATCCTCAAACTGACCTACATGCGCATGGCCTTCGTCTTCGATGGCAATAACCGGCTGCGCCGACTCACGATCACGCCCCGCGAAAGTTCCATCGACGTGGGGGCAACGGACGACATCGAAAATGTACTGCTCCTCTACTTCGGCGAGAAATGGGGCAAACCGGAGCTCGATCTTTCTCCGCCCTTCCCGCTCTTTCGCTGGCAGACCGGTAATATCATGCTCCGCGGCTTTATCCGAAGAGGCTACCCAATGTGGGTACTCGAGGGATAAACCGGGATGACGCTGAGTTGCCTGATTATTCTGAGCGTTGTTTCGTTCAAAGTTTATTCGGACAATCAGAATCCTATCGGAACCGGTCATTCCTATAAAGGATTTACTCAGCGTAATCAGCAATCTCAGCGTAATCCAGGTTTAATCCAGGTGAAACGAAATGACCCCGTAGTATCCGACCGCTCCGCGCTCGCGAAGGACCGTTCCTCGCTCGAAGCCGAGTTCGAGCGGTCACTCAGGCCGCGCGAGTTTGGCGAGTTCACGGGGCAAGCGAGCATCATCGAGAACCTGCGCATTTTTATCGCGGCCGCCCGCGCCCGTGGCGAGGCGCTGGACCATGTGCTCTTTACCGGTCCGCCCGGACTTGGCAAAACGACGCTCGCCCATATCATCGCCAACGAGATGTCTGCACAAATTCGGACGACCTCCGGCCCCGTCCTCGAACGCGCCGCCGATCTGGCGGGAATTTTAACATCGCTCGAAAGGGGCGACGTCCTGTTTATAGATGAAATCCACCGGCTTTCCGCCGTCGTCGAAGAATATCTCTATTCCGCGATGGAAGATTACCGGCTGGACATTATGATCGACTCCGGCCCGAGCGCACGCTCCATCCAAATCGAGCTGAAGCCCTTTACGCTGGTAGGAGCCACGACGCGCGCGGGCTTGCTTTCCGCGCCGCTTCGTTCCCGCTTCGGAATTTCCAATCGGTTGGACTATTATCCCGCTGCCGCTCTAAAGAAAATCGTAGAGCGCAGCGCGCGGCTTATCCAGATTACGATTGACGATGACGGGGCGATGGAAATCGCCCGCCGCTCGCGCGGAACCCCGCGCATTGCCAACCGGCTGCTCAACCGCACGCGCGACTTCGCCCAGGTGAAAGGGGATGGAACCATCACACGCGAGATCGCGCTCATCGCGCTGAAAGCATTGGAAGTGGATGAGCACGGCTTCGACGAGATGGACAAGCGTATTTTGCTCACCATCATCGAAAAATTTGGCGGTGGGCCGGTAGGACTCAATACCATCGCCGTCGCTGTTGGCGAAGAAGGTGGAACGATCGAGGAAGTCTATGAGCCGTTCCTGATTCAGGAAGGGTTCCTCGCCCGCACGCCACGGGGGCGGGAAGCGACGCGGCTGGCCTACCAGCATTTTGGAATGAAAAGCCCGGAGACGGCCCCGCTGTTTCAGCCGGAGTGATAGCCCGGCGGACCCCCTGGATGAGTAAAATTCTGGCGCCGCCCGGAGCTTTGGATGCGGGAACCGTGTTACACTCCCGATGAAAGGCACACCCCTCACTGAAGAAACCTACGAATACATCGTTCAGCGATTTGCCAAGAAGGAACGCGAACTGCTGGAACGAATGAGTGCCCGTGCGCAGGCCGCCGGAATGCCCATGATTATGATCTCCGAGGAGCAGGCGAAATTTATCGCCTTCTTCCTCAAAGCCATCGGCGCGAAACGCGCGCTCGATGTGGGGACCCTCTTCGGCTACAGCGCCGCAATCATGGCGCGCGCTATGGGGCCGGGAAGCGAAGTTGTGAGCCTGGAATTCAGCGATCTGCACGCGAAAGTAGCCCGCGAAAATCTGGACGACCTCTATCTCCGAAATGTCCAGATACGTCCCGGACCGGCGCTGGAAGCGATGAAGCTCATGCGCCGCGAGTCCTTCGATTTTATCCTGATCGATGCCGATAAGCCCAACTATGTGAACTATTTGAACCAGGCGCTCCGGCTGATTCGCAAAGGCGGCGTCATTGCCGGAGATAATGCGCTCGCTTGGGGAAAGATTGCGCTGCCAACAACCGGACCCGCTCCCAAGCCCGGCGAATACCGTCCCTGGCTTAGCCCCGATGACCCCGATTATGGTACCGTCCGCGCGGTCCAGGAATTCAATGCCGCCTTCGCCGCCGAGAAGAAGCTCTTCAGTGTTATCGTTCCCATCGGGGACGGCATGGCCATGGGCGTGGTGGAGAAATAATCCCCGCCGGCATTACTCTTTTACAATTCGCTTTACCACCACGTCACCCGCGTGGCGCGGCCCCGCCTTGCCTGCATGCACCCGCACGATATACGTTCCCACCGGGTCAGAAGATAAATCCAGCGAGATGGACCCATCACGCATTACGCGGCAGGCATTACGCACTACACTCTCCCCCAGCACATTCTCGACCGCAATATCCGCTCCCGCCGCCGCGCCAGAAATAGTTACCACGCCCGTGGTGGGATTGGGATAAATTCGAACGTCTGAAACGGCTGGAAGGGACGCCACGCCCGCCTGCGTATTCGTAATTGTCGCCAAGAGATTATTCTCCTGCGGACAGAAATCGTAGCGCGTGCCAAGGCCATCGTCAAGGCTAAAGAGGGCCAGCGTAGCACGGGTCGAACTCCATTTGCTCGAATTCGTCACGTGGAACTTAACGGAAAGCTGGTCCATCGTGTCCCGCCAACTGGGATGGCCGATAACCCACCACGACGTGCCCAGCGTATCCTCAATCACCACTTTCAGCGTGCCGCCGGTCTGGCGGGCAGAATAAATCTCGTCCTGTGGCGGAAGCGAAATTGCCTGTGCGGCATTCGGCGGAAGCGAAAGAATGCTCGTATCGAATTGGATAACGTACTCTTGCATCAGATGGCCAATGGAATCGCCGGTCGCGTCTGGGCCGCCGTTGATGTAGGAAAGAAGGAGCCGCACCGGAAGCGTGTACGTGCTGCCTGGAGTAACGGTGGCGTTCGCAGCCTGAATGGGATACACTGTGCCTTCGGGAACGCCTGCAGCTACGAGTGTCATGAGCGTGTCGCCTGCGCTGGTAACCGCTTGCACTTCATACGCACCCGGATAATTAAAGCAGACCTGCGGAATGAAAGAGCCGCTATCGTGCGCCGGGCTGCCCCCATCGAAGGTCCACTTTGGGAACCCGGGAACGCTATCCGGCCGCCAGAAACTATAGCAACTGCTGGCGCAACTGGGAAGCGATGCGGACTCGATTTGCGGAACGGTGCTATATACTATGCTCGGAATGCCGTTGTAAAATTCCCCGCCCGCACCGAGCGAGTCATGACCATTGCCAACCCGAAAGACCATGCTGTCAAATCCGCAGGCGCTGCCAGCAGAATCCGGGTTATTAATCGACCAGAAATACGGCCACGCAGGGATGTAAATTCTCCCGTCACCGGCATACGCCTTCTCACCGAAGCCGCCACTATCAGAGGTGGCAATGATGTAGCCGGTGTCGTTAGCGCGGGAAAGATCAAACTGCACGAGATAATGGACTGGATAACCCGCATCGTTTGTCGGCCCGCCGGATGCATATAGAAAGCGGCCATCATGGGAAAAGGCAATGTAGGGCTGTCCAATATAGCCTTCCGACCAATGCAGGACACCTCCCAGGATGCGCCGAAGATAGATCACGCGGCCTGTCTTCTGGTTGACGTGGAAAACCTCTGCTCCGTCGGTAATCGTCGAGCCGTCGGGCGAGGAAGCAAGCCCAGATGCATAGTCCCAGTAGCTAATTCCCCTGGATGAAGGAGCCGGAACCTGGGATAGAACTGGCGGACCCGTCGGCCCATCCGGCCCAATGAGGTAGCTTTCGATATAGCCCTGCCCGGAAGTCGAGGTATCCCCAAGCTGAATGAGCCAATAATGGTAGCCGTCCGAGTTAGGCACGACCACCAAGCCACCCGTCTGGTTATAGGCGAGTTGCACATTCCTTAATGTAACCGCGCCATAGCCGCTGTCCTTCCGCATATCGACTTTGGCGAAGCTGGTATGATAATAGTGCTCGAGGAGAAACCAAGCAGAATCGTCGCCCGGAACCGGGCATACCCATTGGCCCCCGCCAGGGTAGTCGCCGTCCGGCATTAGATGCATGCGCCGATCCAACAGGCCCGGCTGAATGCCGACCGACCCACCGGTAAACAATAATTGACCTGTGCGAGGATCTGTGACTGCGGGATAGCCAAGATAGATTGGGCTGTGGACCGTATCGAGCTTCGGCTTCGGACCGCTCACGTTCAACATAATATGCACTCCAATCGGGAAATTATCCCACTGGTGCTGCGCAAATATGTTGCTCGGAAGTGCCCACCCTATGGAGAGGGTGAGCACTGTTATGATCGACAAGCTCTTCTTTTGCATAGCGACTACCTCTCAGCGAATGACCGAAAGTGGAAGGACTTTCGAGTCTATCCCATCCGAAACTCGAATAAAATAGTTGCCTGCCGCTTGTGGGGCCGTAATGGAATAACTTTGCCAACGACCAGTACCAACAATGGATTTGGGCTGACCGATCATGTTTCCAGTTGTGCCGGCCAATTCGATTGAGGCGGTGAGTCCTTTCGGACAGGAGAAAAGCACGGTTGTTCGAGTTCCTGGCGCCAAAAGAGGATTTGGGTATGCGTCGAGCACCTGCAAACCGTCCGTTGCAGGCGAGGGAAACGTAGCCTGCTTCCGCGCGAGGGTAGAATCGACGGCCGGATAATGGCCGAAACATATTACGTTCCCAAACCTGAAGAGGGAGTCCGCTTCGGCAAATCCCTGGACGCTTCCTTCGACGCGCAGATATACGGTATCGGTTGGTAAAAGCGAGGCCTGAGTCGTAATAATTGCCGGAGCGATGGTGTCGTGGAGCGCGGGATCGTACGTCAGCCGTTCGAGCGTATCAACCTGGCCATTCGAGTGAACGAGTTCCACTACATATTGGAGCATCTGTTGCGGCCCGATGGAAGTTGCCGCCGCGAGCGAATCGTGCGCGACGGTATAAGCACCGCGGAAATACGAAACGGTCGCTCCTAAGTCCAATTCGAAGGGCTGCGTGCGGAAGATAGAGTCTCGAATTTCCGTGCTCGATGACCAGCCAGCCGTGTCGATGCCAAAGCCGAGCTTTATTTGCTCGCCCGTCGTATCGCCGGGTTCGGTTACATACGCATCTCCCCAAATAAATTTTGCTTCCGCGCTGTCGTTCGTCCTCGCCTCGCTACGATATTCCGCGTAGTCCTGAATCGAATCGAAGACCCCGATCTTGGCGCTACCTTGCTCGACCGTGCTAAACTGATTCTGCGCGGCTGGCGAATTCCCATTCCCCATCATAAGGGACGATGGGCTATAGGCGCTAAAGGTCGAGAAAGAGGTTTGGGGATTTGTACCAGTCCCGGAGAAAGGAATCTCACCCCAAGTGCCCGCTCCGGGTGATTCTATATCTTCAAGATAATCCCATTCTCGCAATTGATTCACGGGATTCCCAAATTCATCGTTCTGTTGCCAAAGCATTAGCTCAACTTCTCCCAAGTCAGCATCGTAAGCATCGCTAGTGTTGGGCAACATCGTTTTGGGTAAACCCGCAATGCTTGGGTTCGTTACCCACCAAAAAGGAAGACCGTTTCGTCCGTCAAGCAGGGGGGTTGGCTCGGAAAATACTGTCACGAGGGTAGTATTCCACTGTGGCGGCGCTTGTGGATTTCCCACCAGAGGGGCATAGTTCGTGGTCGCTACTTCAATGGAGGGGTTCCAGTTTGCCAGATTCACGTAGGGATTCAGGTCTTGCGTTTGTTCCCATGCAAGGAACTCCTGTCCGGAACTATTGACGGTGATTTCCGGATCGCGCAGGTAAGAGGGTGGATCACCGGGCAAGTAATGTTGTGGCTTGAAAACCGGTGTTCCCAAATCGGTGCCGAGTAATGCGCCCAAAGGACCGTAGGCCACATCGGGACTGTACTGTGCGCTGCCCGCTGTTACGTCGGCAACGTCGGTAGAAAACGCGAGATCGATGCGATAGTTTGGAAGGAGTTGTGGACTACCCGGTGACAATGGCCCTGGATTTTGTAATTTTTCCGCCAAGCTATCAGTCGCCTTATTTTCCGCTGTTGTAGATGAAACATAGTGCCAGTCGTCTCTATCCAGCCAAACAAGATCGTTTTCGTATAGTGTGTAATAGTTGGGGGCAGTGCTCGGAACCAAAGTCATGCTCGGATATGTGGTTCCCCAGCCGCTGTTATCCTGGCTCGCCCGAAGCAGAACGTCCGAACGTATGTACGCCTGGCCGGGATAGTAGTTCGCGTCCATGTCCGCCCAAGTCGTGACCCATCCGATCAAATTCGTAGGCTGGAAAGTAAATGCGTCCCCATGCCCTAAGGCGGGGTCTCGAATGTAGGGATCCGTTGGATAAGCGTAAGTGAGTTGGTGAGTCTGTGGATCTATATGGCCCTTTGGCCATGCTAACGGCGCGACGGTGGAAACCGGATAATCTCCATCGCCGTAAACATATTCGTCGGGGCTTCCCGCGTAAACCGTCTGAATTGGCCCCCAGGGTTCCCAATCGCCGGTGCAGGCATTGAACTCGCGCGTCCGTATTTTTATGGTCGCGGGGGCGGATATACCGCCGCCGCTCTCATCGAGTTCCGTCCAGGTGACCGCAATAGCGGAGAGACCGTTGTACCGATCGACGCCGGCGGGCAATTGCGATAAAGGCGTGGCCCCTAATTGCTCTTCTAACGTCCTAATGCTATCCAAGGCATCTTCCTCATAAACGGCGATGGATGGCTTGGTCTGAACAATACCCGGGCCCGGCGCTTTACCGATAGCAAGGGGCTGTGTCCAAGTGCGACTGTTATTGGGATTGGGTATCCCCTCGCTATAAAAAACGGTATCGGCGTCTTCGAAGACAGCGTGTGCTATGTCCTCCGTCATCACGAGTTTTCGCTGGTCGCTGGTTCCGAGCGTACCATAGTAATTATTTTTTTCCGTGCCCACATAATCCGCCCAGTATTCGCCATAGGGCACGAACCCGGAACTGGGGATAGCCGGCTGAAAGGTGTTAAACTGAAAGTTTCCAAGCCCCACATCGATTTCCGTGTTCGGCGGGCTTTGGTAATTAAAGCCCGCAATTGAGCTCGGGATCGTAATACCCGGAACGCCATTCTTGGCTTCGGGTTGGTTGAAATTATCGTAATTGAAATAGTGATAAGGATCATGTCCTGCCATTGGATTATTTATTCCCGCCAACTGAAGCTGATAAATTTCGTTCCCAGCGTCCGGCGCGATATTATTGTCATTATACGGGTATCCGTCGAGATAGCGATTAACGATAATGGATCCGCCGTTATTTTCATATAATTGTTCCGATTCGCACGATCCACCATTGCCGATGATGGCAATTTGATGCCAGGCGCTGTGGACCTCAAGATCGGTTTGACCTCCGTTGACATCGATCTGCGTGCCTATGTTTTCGAGCTGCACCCGTGCATTCTCTACCCCTCCACACGTCTGCGGTTGAGCGGAAGCGACGTCATCCATGTCAAAGGCAGGAACAGAGTTCGATAAATTCGTCCCGTTATCGTACGAGATATCCGCCAAGCAATAGGCCCAGTCTAAGGTGTTGCCCCCCATGCCAGGTCCTGTACACCGTTGCCCCTGAATAGCGCTAAGGAGGAAGTACGATGCAAAACGAAACTCTACGTTATTGGCCGGATCAGAAAAGGAATGCGTTATCTGGTTGTCCAATGTGTATTTAAGAACCGGAAACAGAAACATCTCATAACTACTTCCTCCCGAACCGGCATATCCATTTAATGCCTTATCCTGATTATACCAATGTACATTCTCGGGAACTCCACCAAACGGAACGGTTGCTTGCCAAAAGCTGAGCCAGCGGCTTACTTGTGCATAACTACCGTTAATCTGATCGGCATAAGCTTGGTTGTGCTGCTGCGCGTAGGTATAAACAAATCCGACAGAATAACTTGGCTGGCACTGATAAACATTATTTACCGCGACCTGGATTTGTGGGCCTTGGGCAAATTCCGCATCAAAATCGGGGTATATCTGACCTTCCTCCGAAAAGAAATAACCCCGGTATTGATCGTAATATCCTGGTAGGATAGCATCGGCCCCTCCGGAAGCGTCCGAGGTGGAAGCAACAATTTGTTTGTCAGAGGATGAAAAAGTTACAGTTGCCGTAATGGGACTTCCCGATAGCGATACGGAACCCCTCTGGACATAATACGAAGCTTGTGCGGTAGTATTCCAATCACCCGATGCTACCGTATAATACGCGAGCCAGAGTCCACCGTCTGGAGAAATTGCCAGGCTTGGTCGCTGGGGATTCGTCGCGGAATTTAATGCTGGATAGTTTCCGCCCGTTCCCGCGGCATAGATGGTTCCGTCCTGATAAAACCGCATTCCAATCCAAGTGTGAATGGATGAACTCGCAAAATAATTTTCGTAGCCATTATTCGAAATTGTGAACTGCCGCCGCTCCCAGGTAATGCAGCCTGGCACATCATTTACCCAATCCCCATAATCTCTTCGGAATGCAATGCGAGGATGGTCAACCGTATAATACGTGCCGCTCTGTACGATAGTTGTCAACTGCGTCGTCAGGTCCTCAAGGGGTGTCCATCCAGACCAACTAACACCTCCGTTCGTGGAATGCGCATAATAGATTCCAACAGAAGTGTAAAGCGTATAACTGAGACCAGTCCCAGTTAGACTCGATGGCGAAATAAGCGATCCGTCGGAGTTACGTATTTGGTAGCCTTGACCTTGCGCCGATGCTGGGAGATAACCTCTTGCTACGAGAGAAACATCTTTTCCACTCCAATCGGACATGATTTGGGGCTCATCCATTTCAAAGTTATTCTTTGGTGGTGTAAGTCCTTGGTTCGGGGTTTGTTCGTTCCAACTTGCTCCATCATCTGTGGATGTCGCAACGTGAATCTCATAACCAGAAACGTAAGCGCATACCAAATTATTTGGTGCGCTCACAAAAGAGGTGATACTCGGTGAGTTGGCATCGGTTTCGCTCGTGCCACCAATATTGATAATCGATTGCGCTTTAGTTCCACTCGCGAAGCAAACCGCGAGTAAAAGAAAAATCAGGCCGAGTGCCGAGTGCCGAGTGAACGAAGAGTTCCCTTCGTGTTCCAGGGTTTGAAAAAGTTTTTCATAAACGTAGAAAATTAATTGTTATTAATCCGAGACGAAAATACGACGCGAATATCGAGAAGGCACACAAATGAACAAAAATTAATTTATGCTCTCGGAATTCATCGAATAGTTCCATCGTGGACAAAACAGCGATGTTTGGGCATTGCCTCTTTCGAACTCCTTAATTTGCAAGGATTTAGCGGGGGCGAAAGTTATCCACATTGGTATGTGGAAGAAAAGCACGGCATGCAGA
>JAKAIL010000266.1 GCA_021825235.1 Bacteroidota bacterium
CAGCGTTTAGACCGGTCGAGCACACACATCAAGGCATACAGAAACCCTGACATTTCTATTGTGCCTAAAACCATGACATTTCTATTGTGCGGCTACAATAGTGTATTACTAACGATTGAATCAAATCGATGGTCCGCCTGTTGTGATACCTGTATCAGAAAGTGCCCGTTTCCGATATTGGAAACGGGCTTTTTCATAGTAATTACCAGAAAATCATTACGAATTGGGAGTATTTTCGCCAAAAATGGAATTTGTGCGGGATTCCCGTGTTACCAAACGCGGAAAACGGGGACCATAGGATTACTCTTAATTCTTCACTCATAATTCTTAGCTGTTTTGAATCCACTTATCGTTGAATCGTTCGCGGACATGGTCCGGGAGAAGGGAATCGATCGGGACATCCTCATGTCCGTGATCGAGGAGACCTTCGCGATGATGATCCGTAAAAAGTACGGCATGGATGCGAAGTTCGACCTTGTCATGAATATGGACAAGGGCGAAATCGAGATCTACCTCGAAAAAACGGTAGTGGAAACGGTTACGAATCCGGCCATCGAAATCTCTCCGCAGGAGGCGCTCGAAAAGTCGGGTGAAGAGTTGGATCCCGGCGATGAATACGTCGAGATTATCAACATGGGAAAGGATTTTGGCCGGCGGCTTATCGTCACGGCCAAGCAGAACCTGAACCAGCGCATTCGGGAGATTGAGAAAGATAACGTCTTCAGCGAGTATTCCCAGCTTGTCGGCGAAATTATTGCGGGTGAAGTATATCAGATTCGCCAGGGCGATCTTTTTGTCATCCACAACCGGCGCGAACTGTTGCTTCCCAAGCAGGAGCAGATCCAACGCGAACGCTGGCGCAAGGGCGATACGATTCGCGCTATTGTAAAAGATGTCCGCCGCGGCGCGCCAACGGCCGCGCCGACCGTCATCCTATCGCGAACGGACCCGCGCTTCCTCGAGCGCTTGATGGAAATTGAAATCCCGGAAATCTACGATGGCATCATTCTGATTAAAGGCGTCGCGCGGGAACCGGGCGAGCGTGCCAAAGTTGCGGTAGAAACCACGGACGACCGTGTCGATCCCGTTGGCGCTTGCGTGGGAATGAAAGGCGTGCGCATTCATTCCATCGTACGCGAACTTGCCAACGAGAATATCGATATCATTCCATGGTCGCCGGATCCGGTGCAGTTTTTGGGACGTGCCTTATCGCCAGCCAAGCTCATCGAGATCGAACTCAACGATGAGACGAAAACGGCTACCGTTCTCGTCAGTGATGATCAGGTCTCGCTGGCTATTGGCAAGCAGGGGCAGAATGTGCGCCTTGCTTCGCGCCTGACCGGATACCAGATAAACCTCGTCAAAGAGGCACGCGATGAAGAAGACATCGAGCTCTTCGACTTCCGTGATGAAATTGGCGCCGAGCTTTATAACGAACTCATTCATTCGCGAATCGACACCGCGAAGGAGTTCCTTGCCGCCCAACGCGAAACGCTCTTGCGCGTTCCTGGAATGACGCCCGAGCGGTTGGAACAAATACGCCTGGTGCTCGAACGTGAATTTGCTCAGGCCGATGAACTACTCGAAAGTTCAGCGGAGAAAGCCGGAGTGTCCTTGACCACACTGCGGCCCGGACAGACGGTCGAAGACCTGGAAGAGGCTTCTAACCGCGCTGCCACAGAAACAGAATTAACTACGGATGGTGAGGCTGCCGAACCGGCGTCCGAGGCACCCGTTGAAGAAAGTGTAAACAATGGATAAGACGGTACTCTGATGATCCGGCACGGTCGAGCCGGTCACGGGCGAATGCCGGATGCGCCATGCGGTGCTCGCATTCCAAGCCGTTGGGGAACGGAGCATAGCTCGTTCCTTTGGAATGGCTGTTCCCGCGTGGGCTTCTGGTCTGCGCTCGAATGGCCGTATGCCGTAGCTCATTTGGGAAGTCTCCTGCGAGACGGTCCTCCATAGTGGAGGCATTCCTGGCGATGGATGGGCTTACGGTTTCGACCCTCTATCGCACGGGAGCAGACCCTAATTCGGCATCGTGCCGGCCGGGTTGTGCTCGAACATTACGATGACAGAAACCGATACCATTCTTTCTTCTACTCAAACCGGCGATGGCGCTTCGCCGGTAGCAGCCGCTTCTAAAAAAGTTACGGTCCGTACCCTCGCGACCGAAATCAACGTTTCGCACGAAACGCTGATCGACTTCTTACAAAAAAAGGGCTATAAGTCTGTAAAGACGATCATGTCGAAGATCGAGCCGGAGGCGCTCGACATGGTCATGAAGCAATTCGGCAAGGAGAAAGATGTTACGGACAAGCGGCACAAGAAGCTGGCCGCCTTCAAGGAAAAGCGGGCTAAAACCCAGGAAGATTATCTCGCGGAGCATCCGGAATTTCGTGCCCCGGAACCAAAGCCTGTAGAAGTTCCTGCTGCCCCTGCCGTAACGCCGCCACCCGTGGTTGCTGCACCGGTTGCACCCGAGCCGGCGCCGGCGGAAATAGCCGCTCCGGAAGTCGCCGCAGTTCCTGTGGAACTTGATTTGGTCGCCGCAGCCGTCACCCCGGTAGAAGTGGAAGCTCCGATACCTGCAGGGACCGTCGAAACGGCGCCGCCCGCTGCGGAAACAATAGTCGAGGAGCCGCCAGCACCCCCTGCACCGAAAGAACCAGAAGCGCCAGTCACCCCCGTCAAACCGGGCGAAGGCGAGCAGGACCATCGTGGGCCGCGCCATAAACATCGGCGTAAAACCGTCATCGCTACCGGTGAACCCGTTGATCTCCGCGTCGCTTTACCCGGACTCAAAATTAAGGGCAAGATCGAGCTGGAGCCAACTCCGGAACGTTCGGCCGACGGACGTGCTCGCGGAGGCAAGCTACGCTCCAGAATTCAAGGGCCGGCAACCAAGCATGAGCGCCCAGCGCCTACGACGGATGGCGGGCCGGAACTGCGCCGCCGCCGTTCGAAAGATCGTATTGTGGACGCGAAGGAGGTCAAAGATACCGTTCGCAAGACACTGGCCGGTATCGAAGAAGCCGGTGCAACGGCCCGGCGCGCAAAAGCACGCCGCCTGCGACGGAGCGAACGCGCTGAACAAGCCGAGCGCCGTACTGCCGAGGCAACCGAGCGCGAGCGGGCCGTCATTCACGCTACCGAGTTCCTTACCGCGAACGAGCTTGCCAACCTGATGAATGTGAGTGTCGGTGAGATCATCTCGAAGTGTATTGGGCTCGGCCTTATGGTCTCTATCAATCAGCGGCTCGATCAGGATACGATCCAACTCGTCGCCGATGAATTTGGTTACGCCGTCGAGTTCCAGAAGGAATTCACTACGGATGCGCTCGAAGATACGCCGGACGCTCCGGAGACGCTTAAACCCCGCGCGCCAATAGTGACCATCATGGGGCACGTCGATCACGGAAAGACGTCGCTTCTGGATTACATTCGCAAGACGAATGTCGTGGCAGGGGAGTCCGGCGGTATTACGCAGCACATTGGCGCCTACGAAGTATCCGCTCCGGGCCGCCGCCCCATAACGTTCCTCGATACCCCGGGTCACGAAGCCTTCACGGCCATGCGTGCGCGTGGCGCGCAGGTCACGGATATTGTCGTCGTCGTAATCGCGGCGGACGATAACGTGATGCCGCAGACCTGGGAAGCTATTGCTCACGCTCAGGCGGCAAGCGTTCCCATTATCATCGCGCTCAATAAAATTGACCGGCCCGAAGCAAATCCCGACCGCATTCGCCAGCAACTTGCCGACCGCAATATCCTCGTGGAAGAATGGGGCGGTAAATATGGATGCGTTGAAGTATCAGCGAAGACCGGTTCGAATGTTGACGGGCTGCTCGACCGCATTGCACTCGAAGCGGAAGTGCTCGACCTCAAAGCGAATCCGGACCGAACGGCGCGTGGCGTCGTCATTGAAGCCGAAGTGGAATCCGGCCGTGGTATTCAGGCCACCGTGCTGATTCAAAAGGGAACGCTCAAACTGGGCGATCCCTTCCTTGCTGGAGTTTATTCTGGCCGCGTCCGTGCCATGTTCGATGAGCGCGGAAAAAAAGTGGACGCAGCCGGTCCCTCGGCACCCGTCCAGTTGCTCGGCTTCGACGGCATCCCGCAAGCGGGTGACCAGTTTATCGTGCTGGGTTCCGATTCGCAAGCCAAAGACATTTCCTCGCGCCGCCAACAACTGAAGCGCGAGCAGGACTTCAAACAGGTCCGCTTTATTACGTTGGATGACATCAGCGCCCAGATCAAACAGGGTGGCGTGCAGCACCTGCGCCTGCTCCTCAAAGGCGATGTGGACGGCTCGGTGGAGGCGCTGGCCGATTCGCTGCTCCGGCTTTCCACTCCGGAGGTAAAGGTCGAAATGGTACACCGTGCGGTGGGAGCTATTTCGGAAAACGACGTGAGTCTCGCCGCCGCATCGGGAGCAATCATTCTCGGCTTCCATGTACGGCCGAACCTCGATGCGCGCAAGTTGGCGGCCTCGGAGCGGGTCGAAATCCGGCTCTACAACGTCATCTACGATTGTATCAACGATGTGCGCGATGCCTTGGAAGGTTTACTCGCACCGGAGGAGAAGGAGGAGGTTACTGCAACGGTCGAAGTACGCGATCTCTTCAAAGTTCCGAAGGTGGGAACGATCGCCGGGTGCTATGTGCTCGATGGCAAGATTACCCGCAGCAACAAAGTGCGTCTGCTCCGCGATGGCGTGGAAGTTTATTCCGGTAGCCTGGCTTCGCTGCGCCGCTTTAAAGACGACGTCCGCGAAGTGGACGCGGGCTACGAATGCGGTATCGGTTTGGAAAATTTCAACGACGTCAAGGCCGGGGACGTGATCGAGGCCTATAAGATTGTCGAGATCAAGCGGAAACTGGAT
>JAKAIL010000267.1 GCA_021825235.1 Bacteroidota bacterium
CCCCCCTTGCGGGTACCCCACTTTCATGGGTTTAGACGGCCTTTCAAGCCCAGGTGGATGACCGATCATCCAGGTTCTTCGCGTTGCATCGAATTGAACCACATGCTCCACTGCTTGTGCGGGCCAAGCATGAGCGATCATGCGCGTCAATTCCTTTGAGTTTCACCCTTGCGAGCGTACTCTGGGCATGACGTATTATCGTCGTACAAAATCAATATCCAATCGAGTCAACTGCAACGCCCAGGGAATCGAGAATCGCTGTGCAAGGGCCATGGTTATTCCAAATCCAAACCGAATCGGGCAGATCGAGTGAGAAACCTTTTTTGTCTGATCCTACAACGGTATGTGTGTAAATGCGAACGGTATCGTTGATTTGTCCTGCTAAAGAAAATTGCTTCGAGGCCGTACAGGCTTCGAGAGTCCATCCAGCAAGCGTGCGGGGTGAATCGGTTACGAGTGTAACCCACTCGTCAGCTATTCCAAAATTCTGCGCGTTGGTTATTTCATCGTAATTTAGCGAAAAAATTTGGATGCCGCCGCGTGTAGCGTCATAACCTTTAAGGGCGTAATTCGGATTCAAGATTTTTTCTTGTGGATAGTTACAGCCCACGGCTATGCCAAGAGTAAATATAAAAACAATTCGGATCATCATAATGATGACGGGAACTCCAAAAAATAGGAGTTCCCGTATAGAAACAAACCGTTAGTGGTGGACAATGAACAACCGGCTCGCGCGACCGTACGCACAAACGATAGAGCATACGTAGCTACCCGCGGGAAGATTTCGGCCATCGAAAGATGCTGTATTATGTCCGTCAGGTTCAGTAACATTCTGCCCTACAATCGATACAATGTTTCCCAAAACATCGTATATAAAAATAGAAGCTCTGGATGCCGAACTTAGGGTGAAAGGAATAGTAATGAGCCCATTAGAAGGATTTGGATAAATAGCATCCAAACTAACCGTCCCGTTTCCCGTCAAACTTGCACTAACGGATGCTGGAACGATTCTATTCGGCGATGGAAGGCTGCCACACGAAGTATCATAGGAAAGTTCCGGGTAGAACAGATCGCTCGTGTCCGAATTCGCACCATGCGTTATGATACACTGAACCGCAAACGGGGTAGTCGTATCCGGCCCCGATGAGAAATTGTACTCATTCGTGAGCGTTAAAACCGGAGAGATCAGGCTTCCATGGCTGACGTATGACGGCGCACCATAAAGTTGCCACGCGTATATGCCTGCAGAATCGACAACGCCGAGACTCGCTGAACTCCCAGGACAAATTGCGTGAGGGCTTTGTGTAACAATTGGATAGATTGGCGAGTAAGGGGCGCAAGAATCCCCAATGAGGCTTAAAACCGCAGTATCCGAATAAGACGAGGTCCCAGAGACGTCACATATAATGTGAACGCTATCGGCAATCGCGCCGTATGATGGTCCCCAGTTGTTTGTTACAGTAGTGATTTCAGTATCACCACCCGCTAAGGCTATGTATGGTAGAAGCTCAGGTGATCTCCACGCATAATGCAGGCCACCGGGATTTGTAGGCTCGGCGATATATGCAATATTTCTAGTCCAACTCGTACAAAGTGTTGAGGGGTTTACGGTAATTTTAATGGTTGAACATGGAGCGATATTGATTATTGTTTCCGCACGCGGTATAGAAGTTCCATGCGAATCGTATGCAGTCACAACGTAGCTATACCATCCACCAGCTTTAAGGAAAGTATGGTCCTGATAGGTTGTTATGTCAGTTGCAACGTGCCCGATTTCGGAATACCCATCAAAGGTTCCATCCCAAACGTAGCCGGCCGACACAGACTTTCGATATATCTTGAACCCATCCTCATTATTCCTGTGAAGGTCATAAGTTGCTGTTCCGCTGCATCGAGCCGGATAACTTATGCTCGAAGGTTCTGTGTTATCGTTCCATGTTAGAGTCCGCTTTGAGCAGTCTCCGGCAACATTTAATTGGTCTGGCGTTGCGGGGCGCGCTTTTGGACCGGTTCCCATAAGCCATTGGTAGCAGGCTGTAATGGAATTAAAATGCAATGTAGCAAGATCGTTGTATTGATTAAGCCAAAGATATACTGCTTGCTTAAATGCATTATAAAAATTATCGATTGGCGCCGTATAATCCCATCCATGCATGGAAAGCAACGAGGCCATGATTAAGCTCGCAGGATACTGCAAATCCTCGTTATCCCCTTGGTAGCTCTCTGCTCGTTGCTGGGTATTATCCCAGAGATCATAGAGGAACGACGCTACACTTCCTTCAACGGATTGTCCCTTCTCGGTTAACACGTTATCATCCGCAGAGTAATCAGGCCATTGATAATAATCAGGACCATAGATCACCTTTTCCATCGTGGTTGATGACGTCCCATCCTGTGTGTACCAATATGTATGTGCTGCTGCGCAATGAAACTCAGCCCACCCTTCAGTCCATGCGGTATTATAGTCCGTTTGCTGTGACCATGAATGCTTCTCAATATCGGTGCCGTACATGTCGTAACCATATTGGAGAAGATAAGAATACTCAAGCCAATGCCCGAACTCGTGATAGGCGATTTCGCTCACTGGCGATGTGTGGAACATAATGTGCGGGCCATTTATCCCATCCAGGCCGAAGCAGTCTGCACATATATCCCAATCATAATATTCTGCTTGGAAATAGCTGATCCCGCTGTTATCCGGTCGAATCGTATACATAAGTGGCAACGGCGTCGTGTATCCCAATTCGAGACTATCGAACTCGAACGCGCGCGTGATCATTCGGAGCGCCTCGCCTGAAACAGGATCAACGTTTATGTCTGCCGTGGTTGAACTAATGTTATCGTTCCCCGTGGACACACTAACGTACGCAAATTCGGGCCAGTAGCCTCCATTGCCTAGCTCCTCTTGGTACCCTGCATTGTTCGAGATTTGGGCAAGCAAGCGAAACTTCGATGTCCAGTCTGAAACGTGATCCGATCGGCTCGCATCGAGGTCGAAGGAATAGTATCCATTCTGATCGGTCTTGGCGTATTGGACATGGTTGTTATCACCATCCGTAGAAGCAAATGGAAACCAAATATCGTTCCCGTTCAGGCCCCCGGACCAATCCAGAACGACATTGACGTCAGGGATGCCTCGATAAGTTCCATCGCAGTCTTTGTACTGGAGGTGCCCGCTTATTTGTATCGTCCAATCATTGCTTTGGGGAGTTGCCCCTTTTTGCCGTTCGGCTCGAAGGGACCTACCTCCAGTATCAAGTACACTCATTTTGGGGTAGAAAATACTATCCGGAATACTGCTGACACTATCGACAGAGCTATCCTTCACCTCGTAATATAGCGGATTGTTCCTTAGCAATGCAAAATTCACATTAATGCTGTCGTGCGCTAACGCTGCATACGATACTGCGAGATGGCTCCAATAATAACCGCTATCCGGCATTTTTAGAGTGACTACACTCTTAAGCGTATCGCCGATATGATGCACCGTTCCGGCAAAAATTGACGTATTAGATGAATCGATTATAAGGCCATCGGGCAGCAAGAATTTATGCTCGTAGTACCCGCTATCAAGAGCTACCGAAGTGTAGCTTAAGACTAATTCCTTCGGCGAGGAACTCGATACCGTTGCCGTATAAGAAAGAAGCGAATCGGGACCTCGGGTACGAAATCCCTGACCTAAAACGGTTGAAGAAACCAAAGTTGCAAAAACCACCACAAAGAAAAATCGATGTGAAATCATGGCTATAAATGGTTAAGAGGTTAAGAGTTGAACGAAATTAGCTTTACGATCGAAACATGGCTCCCCCAGCGAATTTCAGCGAACCAGATGCCGCTTGGAAGCCCGAGTTTAATCGCATGTTGACCCTCTGATAAGTACAAAGTCTTTGAAAATTGAATTTGATGGCCGACGGCATCAAAAATGCGTATTTCCAATCGTGTTTCGTGGAATGCCGTAAGCAGTAAGCCATCATTTGTTGACCTAATATTTAAGTTACCCAGCGAAGGCAATCCCGCCGTATCAAGAACCGCCAATCGAGGATAGAAATTACTATCTGGCGTAAAACTAACACTATCTACGGAACTATCTTTCACCTCGTAATAGAGCGGGTTCGTTCGTAGTAACGCCAGGTTCATGTTAATGCTGTCTCGAACAATCGGCTGATACGATACCATTAAATGGCTCCAATAATAGCCATTCTGTGGCATTTTAATAAATGCAACACTTCTCATCGTGTCACCAATCTGGTGCACCATGCCCGAGAATATTGACGTATTAGATGAATCAATTAAAAAGCCATCGGGCAGAAGGAACCGATGTGTGTAGAATCCGCTATCCAAGGATAAGGCAGCGTAGCTCAACACGATTTCTTTAAGCGAACCGTTTGATATTGTTGCAGTATAGGAAATAAGCGAATCCGGCCCGATCGATGGGATTTCTTGAGCAAAGAGATTTCTCTCTCCGAAGGAGAGTAGTACCGCAAAGCAAAGCAAAATTCGTTTTCCGGGAATCTCCATGATTAAATCCCATCAAACGTGATAAAAGCCATCGAAATAGAAGGTCAGCATGATGTCGAGTGTAGCGCAAACTTCAGTTTGCGATTGTAATTGAGTCGCAAACTGAAGTTTGCGCTACACCGATTCGGTTAGTGAGATTCACCTTCGGAACCATAAAGGTTCCATTTTGTGCTGCTTTACCGTCAGGCCCGTGAAGACCCTTGCGACGATAAAACATAGATTCCCGTAAGGGAACCAAAGCACCTTAGAAAGGAGGTGATCCAGCCGCACCTTCCGGTACGGCTACCTTGTTACGACTTAGCCCCAATCACCAGTTTTACCTTAGACGCTTATAAGGCGGCTTTGGGTACCCCTGGCTTTCATGGCT
>JAKAIL010000268.1 GCA_021825235.1 Bacteroidota bacterium
GCGTCCAGCTCTTCCATCATGGGCCGCAGCACTTCGTTGTGCTTCAGGATTCGTTCTTCAAGGCCGCGCCGCCGCTCTAACAGCCGCTCGTAGCTCGCTCCTTGTTCCTCTGGGGTTGGCAAAGCGGCTGCGGTCGGTTCGCTCGTTTCTTCGGGGTTCTTTGTTTCGTCTTCCATAGTTTAGGTCCTGTCAGGTTCAAGTTCCAAACGTTCAATTCCCTTTACAATCCTAACCGTCTCCAGGCTTACGGTGGTCACGCGCTTGACGAGGCTCACGATATAGCCGGGGTCGGCCGCCCGGTTGGGGTCGTTCACGATGCCGGAGCGCTTATCCCGCGAAACCTGGTATTGGTCCACAATCCAGTCCAGCGCGGAACGGTTCCCAAGACGGTACTCGAACGCTTCGGGCGGAATGCCGGTGAGCGTGAGGGAGTCGTTGTAAATCAGAACGGGGTCCGGGGCCCGGGCACCGGGGTCCGGGTTTGAATTTCTTCCCGGTCCCCGGGACCCGGATCCCGGAACCCGGATTCGCATCTTCTCCACCCGCAAATCCAGCCCCTCCCCATGCCACTCTTCGCGAAGGTCGTATTCTTGGGCGGATTCGTAGTTCACATGCAGATCGGCGAGCTTCTTTCCGGCTTCGGAGAGGGCCCAGAACGTAGCAGCATCCTTGGGAAGCGGTATGCGCGGAAGTTCACGGCGCAAATTCGCCGCGTATTTCGTACGGTAACCGGGATGGTGCAGCAGGCCATAGACGTAGTAGAAAATATCCCATTTAGTAACCGCTGTGTACGCGGAACCTCCGGTTCCGCGCGGGGAAGCAGAGCTTCCCCGTACACGGCCGCGAAACTGTTCCAGCGCCCAGTCCGTGATGTTCTCTTTACGGTTCCCACCGCTCTCGTCGTAGGTGTAGAAGGGGAAGCATTGAGTTTTTTCTAAATAATCTAAACAAGGAATATCCTTCACGATTAAGCAATGAAAAGACTTACTGCTGCCAACACCACTTGTACAAATTGCAATATTTTCTGACTCAGAACCGATTGTCGGAAAAATGCTTGGGAGCTGATAGACACGGTTGTTGAGAACTCTATCAAAAAATAAATATTCTTTTGTGAATGGACGATATGAGGATAATCGTATTTTGTTTTCGTCAAATTCAGCACTAATTCCAGCTAAGAGATGATCTTTAAGATCACCACTCCATTTTATTTTAGTCTCATCGTTATTAACGAATTCATCAACGCTGGATTTTTTAGCTTGCTTTGACCATGCAAATACCTCTGCATTGTATTCGTTCGCCATGCTCTCCATCTTATGGGACAAGGTATTGCGCTCGAAGTTATACGCCCATGAATCTCTATTCGTTTTTACACCATTGCTGAAGTTCTTAAATAAAACGTCTTTAGCTGTTCCGCGTTTTCCTTCTTTCGAACAAATCGCAATAAATGAATCATATTGACCTGAAGACTCATTATCAAACCAGTTCCCTTTCTCATCTGGAATGAGTTGCTTCCATTCAATTCCATCCAATGAAGTTGGCAAACCCTCTGGATAAAATTCATAAAGAGGCTCAACAGACGTAGATTGTAAAATTTTATATTTTTCTCCTCTCCTCAGAAATTCTCCTACCCTACCATACCATATTCTCGCAGGCTTTCGTTGACCCCGAATACTATAACGTCTTAAAAAGATTATAGAAACTCCCACTTGAATTCCAAAGACATTATGAGTTGTCCCGGATAGCTTTGGATTTTTTCTAACATTTCCACCGAGGTCCAGAATCAAAATTTCATCGAAATTTGTCGTTAGCTCCTTTCGCATTCCATCAAAAGCTATCTCGTTAAGATAGCTATTATTGGAGATGAATGCAACGATTCCTTCTTGGTTTGAAAGGATTCGGTCAGAGGCAAATCGGAATGCTTTTACGTAAGGATCAGCCAAAGCATTTTTTAGAGTCGCTCGACTTTCTTTTGCATAGGTTTCAGCAACCCTCTTATCAATCACCGGATACTTCCGGTTCTTATTATTATCGTTCTCGTTGACTTGTCCGGCATTATACGGCGGGTTCCCAATGATGACGAAGATGGGCGAGCGTTTTTGCTTTTCGACGCGCTCGGTGTTTTCGGTGGTGAAGAGCGAGGTCTGGTGCGGTTCGGCAAGTTCGAACGTATCGACTAAGCAAATGCCATCGAAGGGGACGTACTGCTTCGTTTGCTGGTAATACTCGTGCTCGATGTTCATGGAGGCGATGTAGTAAGGCAGGAGCATCACCTCGTTACAATGGAGTTCGTTCTTGTATTTCTGCGGGAGCTTCGAGCGTTGCGTGGCGCCGATCTCGCGGATGATGCGCATCATAAAGCTTCCGGTGCCAACGAAGGGGTCCAAAATATGGACGTTCTCATGCGCGAGCGAGCGTCCGAATTCCGTCTTCAGAATATGCTGCACGCTCTTAACCATAAAATCGACAATGGGCTGCGGCGTATAGACGATGCCGTGCGTATCGGCGACCTTGACCGAAAATCCCTGAAAGAACTTTTCATAGACCGTGTTCAGGAACTGCTGCTTTTCGGACCACTCGGTGATGGTGCGGGCTTTGGCTTCGAGTTGGGTGTAATAATGTTCGAGCGGTTTGAAGAAGTCCTGCGGATTGAAATTCCTTCCCGTGAGCGCGGCCACGACTTTTTCGATTTCGAGTCCGATGGGATTTCGGAGCATAAAAATCCCGGTTGGCCAGAACGCTTTCGAAAATGCGCCGCGTGAGCAAATGCTGAATGAGCATCTCCTCGACCGCGTTATCCGAAAGGTTCGGATTGATGGAGGCGCGGCAGAGCTCGGCAAAACCTCGGAACGTCTCGGCAAACGCGGGATTTTCTTTTCGCTCCTTGCCGATGAGTTTTTCGAGATCGTTTCCGAAATCGTGAATGCGTTCTTTGAAACTCTGGACCGCCTCTTCCCACTGAATTTCCACCTCGGCCCGCCCGCCGAAGAAATCCTGCAGGCATTTTACCAGCGCCTCGGGTTTTGCGAGATCGTATTCGCCGATCATCGTGCCATCGCGATAGAGCATGGCCCGCTCCGGAGATTGAAAGAGAATATTCGACTGCGGATATCCGGCCTTGAATTTTTTCGCGACTTCTTTTTTCAGGTCGTCGTTCGTATCTTTTGCTTCCCAATATCCGACGACGATCCCCATGTCAGTCACAATGGCGCCATCGATGGCTCCGGAGTTCCCATTCGCGAGCTGCCAGCTATATTCGGGAATGAGCGTCCACTTGCCTTCGGTGCCGAACTTGCGGGCGCAGAATTTCAGCAGGTCGGCGAACGCATCACGGACGATCGTCTCTTTCGAGAATCCGTGCTTCTTAAATTCAGCGAGCGATTCGTAATAAGCGCGAATCGGCTTTTGAGTGGGCTTGAGATCGAGATGAGTCACAATGGCTTTCAACAAAAATAACAATCATTAGTGTGCCGGGAAATGTGACTTTCCCGACACACCGTGCGGGATATTATCCCTCCAGCTCATATTCGTAATGCCGGATAAGCAGCGCCGTAACGATGCGATAGGCATTCTCGCGGGCCTGCCAGAAGTCATCCGATTGCTCGTTGGCAATCGCCTCCAGCTCTTCGACGTACATCGCGGTTCCCAAGACAAAATCCCGGAGGAAGCGCAGGTCTTCCTCGGTAAACGGGGCAATCGGTAGGCCGTAGCCCTCGGCGAATGCTTCGTCGTCATAGTCGCAGGAATTGTCGTAGCCGGGGAAAGTAGAGTTCCCATCCCATTCGTCGTCGAAGCCGGAAAGGTCGTCGGCATTGGGAACGATATCGAACTGAGGTGCCCGAGTGTAGCTATCCATGATTTTATTAAATGCGGTGCGTTTCTCTTTGCTAAGCATTGTCTTTGAAAAAATGAATTTGAAAAAAGAAGGTTTTTGAAAGTTGCGTTATATAACAAAGCAAACTACATATTTTATCCCAGATGTGGATAAAAAGCTAAAATTCTATGTTCGAAAGACTGTAACTCATTGAAAGCACAGGACTTAGCATAGGTGCCTATTTATACACATTGGGATGTGGAAGAAAACTATATTCTATATTGCCAGTTATATTTCTACCGAAATCGTAAAGTTTTTTAACGCCCTTTTTTTCGATCGAGATTATGGCTCAATTATGGCTCGGCTTCACACGGTAGGAAAGTGCGGAAAACAACGTTATGGGACGCTATCAAAATACGGCCTTACTAATCCAACTGTGGGATGATTTCGCGGCCGAATGCCATCAACGCGGTCTCGAACCGGACTACCCTACGTTTACGCTTTGGCTCGATGCCTTCTCCGCAGGAGCAAAGAGGAACGTTTTGAATAAAGGCTTTACGAGCGATACGTTCCCAAATAGCATGAGCGATAACTCCCATCGGCCCAATGAACACCCGGCATAAGCTAAGAGCGCATCAGGATCGTGTCGTGGCGGGCTTATACATTAGTGCCAAATAGTCGCGCATCATGCGCTCTCCGGAAAAACGGGGAAGAATGGTCGCAATGGATTCTTTTGCTATCTGAAGCCATCGGTGCGGTATTCCATCAATGCCCTTATCGTAAAACAGGGGAATGATTTCTCGCTCAATCGTATCGTACAGACGCGTGGCGTCCGCACGGTCCTGCTCTTCCTGAGTGCCGTGCGTTGCTCCTTCAAAACCCCAGCCATTGGGTGTCTGAGAAACAGATCGCGTGGGAACCTGCGGTTCGCCATTGCTTTGTCTGTTCTCTGGCTCCATTCCTTCGATCCACCATCCATCGAGGATTGAAAAATTGGGAACCCCATTGATGGCAGCTTTCATGCCGCTCGTTCCACTGGCTTCGAGCCGCGCCTTG
>JAKAIL010000269.1 GCA_021825235.1 Bacteroidota bacterium
TACCGTATAGCGTGAAAGGGTATCAGCCACTCATGCCGAGCTTCCAGGGGCAGGTTAGCGAAGAACAGATTCAGGATTTAATAGCCTATATCAAGTCAATCGGGCCGACCCAGACCGCCGCGACCTCCGGAGCCGCCGGTGCGCCAAAGACCGGGCCGGGCGCGGGGTTTACACCACCACCCATTCTATCACACGGCGGGCCGGCTTCGGTGCCGGCTTCTTCGACCGCCGGCCAGACGAACCAATGAAAGTAGTAGATTTGTACACGAATAACGGTGACGTTAGTCGTCGGAGAATTGTATGAGTTCAGCGACAGCAATACCATCGGAAATCGCGGACGTTCAATGGAACGGCGAACGTCTTAATTATTTGAACAACGGCCACGGATTAAAATCCTGGCTGCTGACGAAGGACCACAAGCGGATAGCCATTCTCTATCTGATTTCGGTCTCCGCCTTCTTTATTCTTGGCGGCATCTTTGCGTTATTGATCCGTATTAACTTGCTCGTTCCGCAGGGTGAGTTCCCAGCCGATACCTACGACCGATTGTTTACGGCCCATGGCGTCATCATGGTGTTCCTCTTCCTGGTGCCAGCCGTGCCAGCCATTCTCGGGAATTTCCTCATACCGATCATGATCGGCGCGAAGGACCTTGCATTCCCGAAAATTAATCTGCTCAGTTGGTACATCTACATGCTGGCAGGGGTCATCCTGCTTTACGCTATTTTTGCCGGTGGTATCGATACGGGTTGGACCTTTTACACGCCGTATAGCACCAGCTATTCGAATTCGAATGTTTTGCTGGCAGGACTCGGAATTTTTGTCGCCGGGTTTTCCTCGATTCTAACCGGAATCAATTTCATTGTGACCATTCACACCATGCGCGCACCGGGGATGACCTGGTTCCGGCTTCCGCTGTTTGTCTGGGCACATTATGCGACCGCACTCGTGATCATGCTGGCGACGCCCGTGCTGGCCATCACCGTTTCGCTCATGGCCATCGAGCGGGTTACGCATGTTGGCATCTTCGATCCAGCGATGGGCGGCGATCCCGTGCTCTTCCAGCACATGTTCTGGTTCTACTCGCATCCGGCCGTTTATATCATGGTCTTGCCGGCCATGGGAATCGTTTCGGAACTGATCGCAAACCTTTCGCACAAGAATATCTTTGGCTATAAATTCATTGCCATGTCGAGTCTTGCAATTGGAATTTTCGGATTCCTCGTCTGGGGGCACCATCTCTTCGTTTCGACGCAATCCGTCTATCTTGGCCTCGCCTTCTCATTCCTGAGCTATGTGGTTGCGATTCCTTCGGCTATCAAGGTCTTTAACTGGACGGCCACCCTGTTTAAAGGTTCCATATCGTACGATACGCCGATGCTCTACGGGCTGGGCTTTATTGGGCTCTTTCTCATCGGCGGGATGACGGGGCTCTTTCTCGCGGCCCTCGGCCTCGATGTACAGGTGCATGACACCTATTTCGTGATCGCGCACTTCCATTACGTCATGGTGGGTGGTTCGCTCATGGGCTTCTTAGGTGGCCTCCACCTTTGGTGGGGCAAGATGACGGGCCGCGAGTACCCCGAATACTGGGCGCGTGCCGCAATGATTATCCAGTTTGTTGGCTTTAACCTGACCTTTTTTCCGCAATTTATTCTGGGATATCTGGGAATGCCGCGCCGCTATGCCTCGTATCCGCCAGAGTTCCAGGTGCTCCACGTGCTTTCCACGGCCGGCGCCAGCATTCTGGGCATCGGTTTAGGCATTACGATCTTCTATTTACTTTGGTCGCTCAAGCGTGGCAAGCGCGCGGCGGCTAATCCCTGGGGCGCGCCGGGGCTCGAGTGGCGCACCACATCGCCGCCGCCCACGGAGAATTTTTATGAGACTCCGGTGGTGACTTGGGAGGCCTACGAATTTGCACCCATTGAAACGATGGAAGTGCTCGGGTATCCGGGGGATCCCGGCCGGCCCACGCAGCCGGTCCACGCCGAGCATGGAACCGAAGATTAATTTAGTAACGACGAACGAGTTTTGAGTAACGAGTCATTTAGGACGCGAAGCCGAGTATGGCAATACTCGTTACCGCACGCACTATGGCACTAATCGAATCAGAGACGGCTCCGGAACGGGTGGAGATGCACGCGGAACATCATCCGCAGCTCGCCCACCATTTCGAAAGCATGGAGCAGCAGCGAGAGGCTGGCACGCTCGGCATGTGGTGGTTCCTGCTGACCGAAATAATGTTTTTCGGCGGCATGTTCCTGGCCTATACGGTCTATCGCCACATGTATTTTTCGGCCTTTGCCGAAGGCAGCAATGTCCTCAGCATTTGGTGGGGAACGTTTAACACGGCCGTGCTCATCGGATCGAGTCTTACGATGGCACTCGCCGTCTTCCATGCACAAACCGGCAATGCGAAAAAGACGACGCTCTTTCTTTTGCTGACGATCTTCCTCGGCCTGGTCTTTTTGCGGGTCAAGTATATCGAGTACAGCGATAAATTTGCCGAGCATGTCTTTCCCGCCGGGGCCTTCGAATGGCCGACCCATGAAGCTCCGGCAGGACCGCACAATGTCGGCGATCTGCTCCTTATGCTCACGGGCTTCGAAGCTACGCATGAGCCCAGCGTGACCCAGCAGGGACTCCCCGTGAAAGTTACCACGAACCACGCCGAAGCCGGACCGTACTATGGAGTGGCTGGCCCAATTCCGGAAGAAATTGAAAATCCTTCCAACGCCGGGCACGTCCGCATGTTCTTCTGGCTCTATTTCGCCATGACCGGGTTCCACGCCTTGCACATGATCATCGGTATTGGAATTCTTTTGGTCTTAGCCGTCCAGGCCTGGAAAAAGAAGTTTTCGCGAGAATATCATTCCTATGTCGAACTGACCGGACTCTATTGGCACTTCGTCGATATTGTCTGGATTTTCCTCTTCGCATTATTGTATTTAGTCGATCGGCATCCGTAAAGATGTTAGGTTCCTGGCGCGGGGCGATCCGCAGAAGATTCGGCACGCGCACCCGGGATAACATGCCACTTTAGCACTCAGCACTTTAGCACTTATGTCAGAGCATATTGTATCCAAGAAAACATATTATACGGTCTTCCTTGCCCTCTTGGCCGGAACCGCGCTGACCGTGGTGATGGCCTTTGTCAACCTCCACAATTGGAATATCGTGGTCGCGCTGCTGATTGCCGGTGCTAAGGCATCCCTCGTTATCGCATTCTTCATGCACGTGAAGTATTCGTCCAAGCTGACGAAGATGTGGGTCGCCGTCGGGTTTATCTGGCTCTTCCTATTGCTGGCGATCACGATGACGGACTTCCTGACGCGCGCCTGGCTCGTTTATAAGCCATAGCGATGATCTACCTCGGCATCGATGGCGGAGGGACCAAAACACGAGTCATCATCCAGGCCGATGACGAAGAACCGCGCTACTCCGAGTTCCCGATTTCCCTGAAAGTCCACAAGGGCAGCTACGCCGCCTCTGCCGAAGCGCTGAAGCACATCATATCCGAAGCTGCCGAAACCTATCGTGGCGGCGCTTCTCGTCCGTTAGGTCTTTCGAGTCCTTTAAGCATAGCCCTGGGCCTTTCCGGCATGAGTAACCTGAAAGACCAGGAAAAACTGAAGCGCGCGATACAGGCTCTGCCAGAAGGTAGAGAAGCCCGCCTCCACATCGAAAGCGATGCCACGCTCACGCTAAAATCCGTGCTGGCCGAAGGCGAAGAGGGAATCCTGCTCATTTCGGGAACTGGTTCCGTCGTGTTTTATCAGCCGCTCGGCGGACCCGCCCGCCGATTGGGCGGATGGGGGCCGCTCCTTTCCGACGAAGGATCCGGCTACCAGATTGGCCTGCGCGCGCTCCGGCAATACATAAATGTGCTCGATGGAATTTTTCCGCGCGATGCCTTCAGCGAAGCGATCGAAGCACGGCTTGCCGCGTATGGTGTGGAACCCATACCGCGCAGCATTACCGCACGCGCGCAGGCGGACGTTCCCTTCGTCGCCTCCTTCGCGCAGGATGCCTTCGAGACCGCGCCACACCTCAAGCCAATTCAGGATTTGATCCACGAGGAACTGGTGAACTTAGTTACGCTCATCTTCCGGTTATTCCTTCCCGGCGTGATGAGCGGCACGATGCCATACCGCCTCTATCTTGCCGGGCGCATTGCACAGCAGCCCATGACGGTGCGTGCCCTGGAACTGGCTTTCGAAGAAGGCGATGTCGAACTCCGCATGGTCGAGGAGCACCTTCCGGCCATGAAAGCGCTCGAAATTGCCAGAGCGCTCGAAGCCTGAATTCTCCTCAAGGAAACGCTGATTAAGTCTGAATCAGCGTTTCCCGCCTTCGCGGGAATGACAGGAATGTGTTGATTTTGCGCGTTGCGCCATGATTTCAAATTCTGTCATTCCCGCGAAGGCGGGAACCCATTAATAACCGAGCAGCATAAGACGTCTTTCGCAAAACCGATGATGGGCCATGGCGACAAGATAGCGTACTGAACCTCACGGCAGGCGGTGGCTCAGGGAATCATGATCTCATGGCAATAACAGGGAATACCGCTAACGATTTAATGACGGGCGGCGATAGGGGGTTAACAATGCATTGGAACGGCAAGTCCTGGAAACGGTACGACCAGTTTTACGACCCATCTGCAACAAAGCAGTATAGTTTGGGTCTTCCTTCGTTACGCGGCAATACCGTGTGCATCCTCGGCGAGAGAAATGGAACCAGTTGGATTTTAGTTGGACAGCGGCAATAGTCAAAATTGGTTTATATTTTCAACCTCGTTCTAAAATAGCCTAATATGGTCAGTTCCGAAAGAACAAAAACCCTATAAGGTC